>CAZNNZ010000024.1:0-9318 GCA_964574575.1 uncultured Planctomycetales bacterium | reverse complement strand
GATCGATGGAGCTCTTCACAAATACATAGAGTCGGGATCTTTTCCGGAGGTTGTTCTATCAGCGAGAAAGACAGAGGTCCTTTTGGAATATTTTGAGGATCTTTTGACCAAAGATCTTTTCAGGAGATTTCGTATTAGGAAAGCCGCATTGATGAAGTCTCTGATTAAGTACTATTTGAGCAATGCTTCTAATCTTATGACATTTTCCGCTGCCGGGAAAGCACTTCAAGCAAACCCTGATACCGTCGAGAGGTTTTGTGGATATTTTGAGGATGTTTATCTCTTTTTTTCGCTTAAACGTTTCTCTTATAAAGTAAAAGAACAGGAAAAAAGTCCCCGCAAGATCTATTCGATTGATACCGGCTTGTGTAATTCACTGGGCTTCAGATTTTCTGAGAATATTGGAAAACTCGCGGAGAATATTGTTTTTCTTGAGCTAAAGCGCAGGCAAATCTTGGAGCGGCAGACCGAACTCTTTTATTGGAAAGATGATCAGCATCGGGAGGTTGATTTTGTCATTAAAGAGGGGCTGAAAGCGACGAGCCTAATTCAAGTGTGCTGGGATATGCGCGATGATAAAACAAAAAACAGAGAGTTTCGCAGTTTATCAAAGGGGATGAAAGAATTGAAGCTTACGACCGCGACGATTATTACGGGAGAAGCAGAGGGAGAAGAGGATCTTGATGGAAACAAGGTAAAATTGATTCCGCTGAGGAAATGGTTATTGGCTCTAGAAGGGGTTTTATAGGAATATTTTTTGTAAAAGGTGCAGTGCCGGGTAACGAGGGGATAGGTAACTTAAAAGAAGGCCCCCCGAGAAAAGCGTTCAAGCAGGACAATTAATTTACACACAATATCGTATGTCACCAACAATAATTTCAATGCTTTCTTTTCGCCAAAATATGATAGGATAAGCTTCATATTTATCCCAAATTTTGCATTACAATACAGTGTGCGACGATCCGGCGCGCATAAAAAAGTGAAATGCAAAATTTGCCTTCGGTTGTCCCGCAGGGACAAGGATTAACCCCTCACGTCTCGACGAAGGCGAGACATGAGGCCCTTTGGGCGGATTTTGTTTGGCCAAGCAGGAGCTTGGCTAATGCAAAATCCGGGTTTATCACTTATCAGTGTTTTTAACCAAGGAATTCCGATGCGTTTCAAAAATTTCTATTTATTGTTTGTTGTTTGTATCGCAACTTTATCATGTTTTGGCTGTGGGTCTCCCAAAGGCGGGCCCGGGGCAGGTAAGGGAGGCTTTCCGGCCAGTGTTGTGGCGCAAGCGGTTAAAGTCGAAAAGATTGAGGAAAAGATTTCTCTGGTTGGCAATCTGCAGGCGGACGAATCCATCGAGATTAAAAATCAGATCGCCGGCGTGATTGCTGAAATAGGTTTTTTGGAAGGAGAGCTGGTCAAAGAAGGTCAAGTGCTATTTGTAATTGATGCCGATAAGCTTAAAGCTTCTTTAGCGCAGGCAGAGGCGAATTTAGGTTTGGCGCAAACGACATTTACGCGGCTGTCTACTCTGATAAAAGCCAATGCGATTTCTCAGCAGGAATTTGATCAGGCGAGCTCTGATTTGGAAGCTCGCAAAGCACAAATTGATTTGATTAAAGCACAGCTTAAAGAAACGCAGATTACGGCCAGTTTTGATGGCGTGACAGGCGATCGCAAGGTGAGTATTGGACAATTTGTCAATCAAGGCACACTTTTAACGACGCTTATTAAACAGGATCCGATGAAAGCTGAATTTAATATTCCTGAGCGTTTTTTAGGACAGCTTAAAGATGGTCAAAGTATTGAAGTTACCGTCGCCGCATATCCAGATGAAATTTTTAAAGGGCAGGTGTACTTTATTGATCCGCAGGTCGATGAATTAAACCGCACGGCTTTAGTCAAGGCCAAAATCCCTAATCCCGATGCAAGACTTGTTCGCGGGATGTTTGCTAATCTTAATTTGATTGTCAGCATTCGTCAGCAAGCTTTGGTGATCCCTGAGTCGGCCCTCATTATGAAAAGTGAAGATGTTTTTGTTTTTGCCGTTGATGCCGATAATAAGGCCCAGATGAAAAAAGTCAAGGTCGGTCTTCGCATGGTTGGAAAAGTCGAAATCTTAGACGGTTTAGCCGACGGTGAAAACGTGATTATCGAGGGCCATCAAAAGATTGGGCCCGGCTCTCTAGTAAAAATCAAAGAACCCCAAAACGACACGAAGGCTGTGTCGTCTAAATAATTTTAAATCCATGCAACTTTCTGATCTTAGTATTAGGCGTCCTGTTTTAGCCACGATGATGAGCTTAGGACTCATCTTGTTTGGCGTCATTGGTATTTCTCGTTTGCCCGTGCGCGAGCTTCCCGACATTGACCCGCCGATTATCAATGTGACGACGGTTTATCCCGGGGCTAACGCGAGTGTCGTTGAAACGCAGGTCACCGAAGTTTTGGAAGAATCGATTACCTCCGTCGAAGGCGTCAAAATTTTAAGTAGCGAGTCTCGCCAGCAAGTCAGTTCGATTACCGTCGAGTTTGATCTTTCGCGCAATATTGATTTGGCGGCGCAGGATGTGCGTGATCGTGTCGCTCGCGTGCGGGGCCGTTTGCCGGAAGACATTAATGAACCGATTGTCGCCAAGCAGGATTCTAATGCTCAGCCGGTTTTGTGGATTGCCTTGTTTAGCGATCGTTATTCGACATTGGAATTGACGACAATTGCCGAAAATACTTTTAAAGATCGTTTGCAAACCCTCAATGGGGTTAGTTCTGTTATCTTCGGCGGAGAAAAACGTTTTGCCATTCGCCTGTGGCTCGACAGTCAAAAGATGGCCAGCCGGGGCATCACGGTTTTGGACGTCGAACGTGCGCTTAAAACCCAGAATGTTGAACTGCCCAGCGGCTTGGTGGAAAGCTGGAACCGAGTTTTGTCCATTGAGACCCGCGGTGAATTAAAAACTCCTGAAGAATACAATAAGCTTGTTATTAAAGACGAAGGCGCTACATTTGTTCGTTTGTCGGATATCGGTTATGCGGCTGTCGGCGTCGAGGATGAAAAAGCCATTGCGCGTTTTAATTCCAAACCAGCTTTAGGGATCGGCGTCATACGCCAATCGAAAGCCAACACTATCGATGTGACCCGTCGGGTCAAGGCGGAAGTGGCCAAAATTGTTCCGACTTTGCCCCAAGGCATTCAAACTGCTTTTCCGTACGATGAATCCATTTACGTTGATCGCGCGATCAAAGAAGTTTGGGAAACGTTGTTTCTCGCTTTTGGACTGGTCGTGCTTTCGATCTATTTGTTTTTGCATGATGGCCGCTCGACTTTGATTCCGACGGTAACAATTCCGGTTTCGATTATTGCGACGTTTGGCGTTTTGTATATGCTGGGTTATTCGATCAATATTATTAGCATGCTGGCTTTTGTTCTGGCTATTGGATTGGTCGTCGATGATTCGATCATTGTGCTGGAAAATATTTATCGGCACATTGAGGACGGGATGAAACCTCGCGAAGCGGCGTTTAAGGGGATGAAAGAAATTGGTTTTGTTGTTATTGCTACGACCATTGCCCTGGCGGCGGTTTTTTTGCCGATGGCGTTTCAGACGAGTGTTACCGGCCGGCTTTTTATTGAATTTGCTGTTGCGCTGTGCGTATCGGTTATTATCTCGGCGTTTGTGGCTCTTACACTGAGCCCTATGCTCTCCTCACGGATTTTAAAACCGATTCGCCATGCGCCCAAGGCAAGTATTTTAGGAATGTTTGAACGGCATATGACCAAGACCAGCGAGCGTTATGCAAAAGGTTTGCGCTGGGCGCTGACACATTCTAAGACAATGTTTGCGGTTGTGGTGGTAACGATTGGGTTAACGATTTTCTTTTTTAGCCAGCTGGAAAAAGAATTTTTGCCCGACGAGGACAAGGGCCGGCTTTTGTGTTTTGCCCTAGCTCCCGAAGGCTCGACGAGTGAATATACGGATCGCATGGTCAAAAAGATGGAAGCGATTATTACCAAGGTCCCAGAAGTTGAAGGTTATTTTTCGGCGGTGGCTTTAGGACGCGGCAGTCCCGGACAAACAGCACAGGGCTTGGCGTTTATTCGTTTAAAGGACGAGCGCAAGCGGCATTTGCGCGATATTATCGGCGGGCCCAAGGGTTTGGGGGCACAGTTTTTTGGCAATGTTGAAGGAGCCTTTGTCATCCCGATTGTGCCCAAGGCCATTGGCCGCGGGTTTAGTCAACCCTTTCAACTGGTTGTGCAAAGTCAGGATTTAAATGCGCTCAATGAATATGCGGCGAGCTTGACTAATAAATTGCGCAGTGCTGGATTTTTGATGAATGTGCGGACAACTTTTGAAATAAATAAGCCCGAGCTTAGAGTTAACATTAATCGTGACCGCGCCGCGGCTTTGGGTGTTAATGTGGCGGATATTTCGCGAACGATGCAGATTCTTTTTGGTGGGTTGGATCTTTCGAAAGTTAATATTAAGGGAAAAGAATATGACGTGGTAGTTCAGCTCGAGCGCAAGTCGCGTTTGACTCCGTCGGATTTGGAAAAGATTTATATTCGCAACAATCGCGGTGTTCTTGTTGGACTTAACAATGTCATCGACTCCGAAACCGGTGCAGGCCCCAGTGCGATTAATCATTATAATCGCTGGCGCAGTGCAACCATTGAAGGGACGCCGACGGGACTGCCTTTGGGAACGGCGATGGACAAAGCGACGGCTATTTTGAAAACGGATTTGCCAGATGCTTTTCGATATGAATGGGCGGGGGACGCGCGTGACCTTAATGAGTCAAGCAGCGGCATTTATTTTATTATGATTCTCTCGATTCTTGTCATTTACATGGTTTTGGCCGCGCAGTTTGAAAGTCTCGTCCATCCTTTGACAGTTATGTTTACATTGCCTTTGGCGACCTTTGGTGCTTTAGGCGGATTGTGGGTGATGAGTTTGATCAATAAGACAGGTGCCTTGGGTGTTTTGCCGGGGATGAATATCAATCTTTATAGCCAAATTGGAATGATTTTGCTTTTTGGGTTGGTTACAAAAAACGGTATTTTACTCGTCGATTTTGCCAATCAACAAATGGCTCTTGGCAAGTCGGCAACAGAAGCGATGATGGCCGCAGGGCTTATTCGTCTGCGTCCGATTTTGATGACGGCAACGGCTACGGTCGTCGGAATTTTGCCCATTGCCATCGGTTTTGGCGCAAGTGGCGAGGCGCGTCGGCCTTTGGGTGTTGCCGCGGTTTTTGGGATGTTGACCAGTACATTTTTGACGCTGTTTGTTATTCCGGTTATTTATGTTTTCTTTAGCAAGCTTGCGCAAAAAGAACAGAAAGACTTAAGTTTAAAAACTCCGACGAGTTTAAGTGTTATTGCTGTTTTTCTTTTGTTGACGTTAAATGGTTGCAGTGTCGGACCAAAGTATCAAAAGCCCAAGATGGATTATAAAGAAAGCTGGAAAAATCCTGCGACGATAAAAAATGATTTTCAAGTGAGCAATAAATGGTGGGAATTATTTGGGGATAGCACTTTAAATAGTTTGCAGGAAAAAGCTTTGGCTCATAATCAGGACTTGGTCATTGCCATGGCCAATGTCGATCAAGCGCGGGCTTTAGCGCGCATCCAAGGCGCGGATCTTTGGCCGGAGTTTGATTTAAATCCGTCTTTGGAGCGTGGACGAACACCGGCGACAAAGGATTTTTCGTCGAAGGTGGGCAATGTGTATAAAGTTCCTTTGGATTTGAGTTATGAAATTGATATTTGGGGAAAAGTCCGCAAAGCTTTTGCCGCCGGGATTGCTGATGCGCAGGCGCAGGCGGCCGCGTACGGCACGGTTTATTTGACGCTGACAACAGATGTGGCGCGGATATACTTTCAAATCGGGGCTGTGGATGCCGAAATCGTTGCTTTAGAGAAAGCAGTTGAATTGCGTCAGCGTGCGGTCGATATGCTTAAATTGCGTTTTGAGCAGGGGATAAACAGCGAGCTCACTTTTTCGCAGGCGCAGACCCAGCGTTCGCAGGCGCAGGCCGATTCGGTTAATGGTCGGCGTCGACGGGAAAATTTGGTCAATATCTTAGCGGTTCTCTGCGGACAAAATGCCAGTGAATTTACTTTGCCGGCTTTGTCTTTGCAAAACACGACACCTGAAATTCCGGTTAAAGTGCCGTCGAGTGTTTTGATGGATCGGCCCGATATTGCAGAGGCCGAACGTTTATTGTCGGCGGCCAGCGATCGCATCGGGGTGGCCCAAGCGGCATTCTTTCCGGCGGTGACGCTCACCGGCAGTGTCGGATACACCAGTGTTTCTTCTGAAAATTTGTTGGATTGGGAAAGCCGGGTGTGGTCGATTGGCCCGTCGATTAATTTGCCTTTGTTTAATGGAGGAAAGCTTAACGCAAAATTAAAAGTTCAGCAGGCTCAGTATAAAAAGGCGCAGGCTGAATATAAAAAACGTGTTTTGATTGCGTTTAGCGAAGTCGAAAATGCTTTAGCGGATCTTCGTTTGCGCAAAGAAGAATTTGTTGCACAAAGCGAGGTTCGCCGTTCTGCAGAAAAAGCCGCAGAGCTTTCTGTCCAGCGTTATAAGGAAGGCTTGGTTAGTTTTTTGGAAGTTATTGATGCCGAGCGCTCACGTCTTGACTCCCAGCGTCAAGCGATTGTCATCCAATCTCAGACTTTGGTTTCGGCAGTGTCTTTGGTCAAAGCCATAGGCGGCGGCTGGGAAAAGAAATAACCGCAGGGGCGTATTGCAATACGCCCGTACAATAAAATAGAAAATAATCGGGACACATTAAGTTTTGGAAAATAATCGGGACACATTAAATTTTGAGTGGTCGCCTTAGAAAAGTCAATGTGGCTGGGTTTCTTACATAAGCTTCTTATTGAAAGGTTTGGGCGCTTAGAGTTGGAATAGCAACAGAGTCAAAATACAAAATTAGAAACAGCAGGGCTTGACTAGAATTCAACATGACGTAAAATGGCCATTACAATAGCAGGAATACGCCATATGATAAAACGCACTTTACAAGAAAATATTCTAAAGAATTCTTTTCATGGCCAAGTCTTGATTATCCAAGGCCCTCGTCAGGTTGGGAAAACTACTCTTGCCCTCGAAGTCGTCAAGAGTCTTAAAACCAAGGGATCGGTACGGATTTTTAATTGCGATGATCCAGATCATCGGTATTTACTTGAGAATAGAGGGCTGGATGCGTTAAAAAGTACGATTGGGGATGCCAAGGTCGTTTTTATTGATGAGGGTCAGAAGCTTACGACTATCGGACAGACGCTCAAGCTTTTGGCCGATCATTACAAAAAAAATATACAAATTGTTGTTACGGGCTCATCGACGATGAATCTTTTGGACAAGACGCAGGAGTCTCTTGTTGGACGAAAGAAGGTTTATACATTGTATCCTGTTTCTTTGGAGGAAATATCCACCAAGAAAAATATTGAACAAAAAACTTTGGAACCATTGCTTATTTTTGGTAATTATCCGCATGTTGTGACCACCACAAAACGTTTGGATAAAGTTGATGTTTTAAAGGAATTAAAAACAAGCTATCTTTATCGGGATGTGTTTGATTTTGAAGGGATGAAGAATGCGGATGTGTTTATGAATCTTGTTAAAGCATTGGCGCATCAGATTGGCAATGAGGTTTCATATGCCAAGTTGGCGAATTTACTGAAGATCAGCCGCGCGACGGTTGAGCGTTATATTCATGTTTTGGAGCAAAGTTTTATTGTTTTTCGTTTGCCAGTTTATACGCGAAATAAAAGACGTGAGTTGTCGAAATTACGCAAAATTTATTTTTATGACGTTGGGATTCGCAATGCGGTTATTAATAATTTTAATCCGTTAAATAGAAGAGATGATCTTGGGGCTTTGTGGGAAAATTTCATGGTTGTCGAACGGATGAAATATCGCGAATATCATCGCGTTGAGGCCAACCAGTATTTTTGGCGCACGTATGATGGCAGTGAGGTTGATCTTGTTGAAGAACGCGAAGGCCGGCTCTATGGTTATGAATTTAAATGGAAGCCTCGAGAATATCCACGAGTTTTGGCAAAGTGGAATGAATATAAAGGAAGTTCCTATCAGGTTATTACTCCTGTGGATCTTAAAGGGTTTGTTATTCAATGAGTTTTGTTCTTTATTCCAGGAATTTTATTTGAAAAGTAAAGCAACAAGGCTCTGGAGAGATAATTATACAAAGTAAAATTACACTGCGTCCGTCACAAGAGCGTGGATATGCCGATCACGGCTGGCTCAAAAGTCATTTTACTTTTTCTTTTGCCGAATATCATGATCCTGCGCATATGCAATTTCGGTCTTTGCGGGTTATCAATGAAGATCGAGTGGCTCCCGGTCAAGGATTTGGCACGCATCCGCATAGGGATATGGAAATTTTTACGTATGTGATCGACGGCGCTTTAGCGCACAAAGACAGTATGGGGCATGCGTCGTCGCTTAAAGCCGGACAGGTACAAAAAATTACGGCAGGCACGGGAATTTCTCACAGTGAATTTAATGGTTCGGACAAAGATCCCGTTCATCTTTTGCAAATTTGGATTCTGCCTAAGAAGCGCGGACTTAGTCCTTCGTATGAAGAATACACTTTAGCACTGCCCGATGAGAAAAATCCTCTACTGCTTATGGGTTCGCCGACGGGCGGAAAAAATGTGGTGAAATTTAATCAGGATGTTTTTGTGTATCGCGGTGTTTTAAAGGCCGGTCAGTCTGCGCAATATTCGCTTAAGTTCACGCACGGCGCTTGGGTGCAAATGATTAAAGGAAAGCTGACGGTCAATGACACGCTTCTTTCTTCCGGCGACGGTGCGGCGATTGAGCATGAAAATACATTGAGCTTTAAAGCGCAACAAGATGCCCAGTTTTTGTTGTTTGATTTAGTTTAACAACGTCGGGTGCAAGGTATTTTCTAACGTCGATATTTTTGCTGTAGGGAACGGTCGCGACCGTTCCCTACTATTGGGAATAATACAAACTTGCACATCGCGTTTAACAAATGTAAAAGATTTTCTTTCTGCGTTTTTAATTCTTGCAGTTGGTTTGGAATTTGGTAGAGTGTTTACTTATTAGAGTTGTTTTGCCGATTTGGAAATCCTTTTTAAGGCGAATTGCGCCATAGAGGCGCCAAACGATTGAGCCTAAAAAGGATTTCTAAATCGGTTAAACTGCATACCATATTAACAATATATTAATCGGAGTTTTGTCATGAATGTTTTCCCCCTAATTGATCCGATCCCATTGCCCGCGCCGGTGTGGATATTTAAAATTTTGCATATCCTTACTCTTA
>CAZNNZ010000023.1:0-17445 GCA_964574575.1 uncultured Planctomycetales bacterium | reverse complement strand
TTATCATTGGAAATTGGGGGAAATTTAACATTGATATTCAGGGGTATTATAATCCTGTAGGCAACGGTCGCGACCGTTGCCTACAAAATCACTACTGTCCATGACATTTTTTATATTTTTTACCACTCCCGCAGGGACAGGGATCGTTGCGGCCAACTTTAGGTCCCTCATGATGAATCGGCGTAGGCGATTCTTCTTGGGCGGGCAAAGGCGCACCTACGCTTTGAGCGGCGGCATTAGCGGCAGCACGGTTGAGTCCTGAAAATTCATTGTGCACCATCTGCTGAGGCAGAGAACCAAAAACACTTTTGGGTTCCTGACTTTCACGTTCCACAGGTTTGACCTTAAACATGATCTCTGCGGCCTCCTCGCCAATCGAGCCATACATCGCCTGAAACATCGAGAACCCTTCCTTTTTATACTCCATCAAAGGATCCCGCTGGCCGTATGAACGCAAACCTACCCCGTCACGCAATTGATCCATCGCGTAAAGATGATCTTTCCATTTCATGTCGATCGTATTTAGTAGAAATACCCGCTCCAAATGCCGCAGAGTCTCAGGCGTAATCATCTGCTCACGTTCACCATAAAGTTTTACCAAATCCGCATAAATCAAATCCGTCGCCGGATCGATATCCATCGTCTCTAACGACTCTTGATGCGCGGCAAAATCATAATTAAATTTAGCTTTCAAATAAGCGCCCAGCGCTTCTAAATCACGACTTCCATCTTCTTTGGTCGTCAAATACAACCCCATCGCGTTATACACCGTGTCCTCTGTGGCACGCAAAATCCGATCTTTTAAATTTTCTCCATCTAAAATATGACGACGCAGCGCATAAATCGCCTCACGCTGTTTGTTCATAACATTGTCATACTCAATTAACTGTTTGCGAATTTCAAAGTTAAAAGTCTCAACGCGTTTTTGTGCAATTTCAATAGCTCCACTGACCCATGGATGTTCAATGACCTGTCCTTCTTCCATCCCCAAACGGTCCATAATCGACATGATCTTGTCCGACGCAAACAGCCGCATCAAATCATCTTCGAGCGAAACAAAGAAACGCGACGACCCGGGATCTCCCTGACGGCCGCTGCGGCCGCGCAACTGATTGTCGATACGCCGCGATTCGTGACGCTCGGTACCAATCACATGCAAACCGCCTGCCTCGACGACCAACTCATGTTCCTTCTTGACCTGCTCGCGAAATTGTTCCAAAAACTTCTTGGTCAATGTCTCGTGATCTTCTTTGCCGTCTTTGTCTTCTTTAACTTTTTGCGCCGCTAAAGTCTTGGCCAAAAATTCCGCATTTCCGCCTAAGACAATATCTGTTCCGCGGCCGGCCATATTCGTGGCTATCGTGACCGCCTTAAAACGCCCGGCTTGCGAAACAATCTGCGCTTCTAATTCATGATACTTAGCATTTAAAACCTGATGAACAATTCCTTTTTGCTTAAGCAGTTCCGACAAAATCTCGGACTTCTCAATCGAAATCGTACCCACCAAGACCGGCTGGCCGCGCTTATTGCAGTCGGCAATTTCCTCGACGACCGCATTGTATTTTTCACGGCGAGTTTTATAAATACAGTCTGGATGATTCTTGCGACTTAAAGGACGATTCGTTGGAAGAACAACCACGTCGAGGTTATAAATTTGTTTAAACTCATTGGCCTCTGTATTAGCCGTCCCGGTCATGCCCGAGAGTTTTTCGTACATTCTAAAATAATTTTGGAACGTGACCGTTGCCAATGTCTGATTCTCACGCTCGATCTTGATGCCTTCTTTCGCTTCGACCGCCTGATGGAGTCCATCCGACCAGCGTCGGCCGGGCATCATGCGCCCGGTAAATTCGTCGACGATAATAACCTGCCCCTCGCGCACGACGTAATCCACATCGAGTTTAAAAAATTCTTTGGCCTTAAGAGCTTGCAGAACATGATGCCGATATTCGATCGTATCCATATCATGGATATTGGCAACGCCAAACATCTGCGCCGCTTTTTCTTCGCCGGCATCAGTTAATGAAACGGACTTGGACTTTTCATTAGCCAAATAATCAAACCCGACGGACAAATCTTGATCCTTTTGTTTGGCGATACTTTCTTCCATGTCTGTCGTACGCCGACCTTTAAGCTGTAAAGCAATTTTATTAGCCCGATAATATTTGTCAGTCGATTCTTCTGCCGGACCGGAAATAATAAGCGGTGTACGCGCCTCGTCCACTAAAATACTATCAACCTCGTCGACAATCGCATAATTATGCCCGCGCTGAACCATTTCTTGCCGCGAGCCAACCATGTTGTCGCGCAGATAATCAAAACCAAATTCATTGTTCGTTCCATAAGTAATATCACAGCCATATGCGCTTTGTCGTGCATTGTGATCCAAATCATGCAGGATAACCCCGACGGAAAGCCCCAGCATTTCAAAAATCGGCCCCATCCAATCACGGTCACGACGCGCCAAATAATCGTTAACAGTCACAACATGGACACCCTGACCAGTTAAAGCGTTAAGATACGCCGGCAAAGTACACACCAAGGTTTTTCCCTCACCGGTGGACATTTCGGAAATATTGCCCTCGTGCAAAACCATACCGCCAACCAACTGTATATCATAATGACGCAACCCAATCGTCCGTCGCGAAGCTTCGCGCACGACGGCAAAAGCTTCAGGTAGAATTTTATTTAAAATATCCTGCTTAACTTTTTTAAGTTCATCTTTAAGACGGTTAAAATTATTTTCCGCATCGGTCTGTTCTTCGGAGGTGACAGCTTTTGCCAAAACATCCTTAGCATCAGCTAATTCATTGCGTTTATCGGATACGGCCTCTTGATAACGCTTGCGAAATTCCTGCGTTTTATTTTTTAATTCTTCGCTGGAGAGTTTTTCCATCTGTGCTTCTAACCCATTGATTTTGGAAACCACCGCCCCCATACGTTTGACCATACCCAAAGAAGGAAACGGCAAATCTGGAGGGATATGAATCGTCACCTTCGGATCTAAACGATCCAAGAATTTTTGCGCTCCGCCAACAAACAACTTACGAACAAAAAAATCAAACATACACTTCTCCTGTTAAATTTTACCGTAAAAACGGGTCTATCCATTTCCTAAATAACACCAGCGCCTCACCCGGGACAATGATCGGGAAATCGACGAGCGTCACAACCTGCGAACTCATGAAATCACGAGTATTCCATGTGACAAACGCGGCCACCTTCGCTTCTTTAGCAGAACAAAGAATCACTGCGTCCCCTTTCTTGAGCTTGTCTAAAAAAGGTTTAAGTAGAACCGCGCGCGGATCTGCTGCCATTTCGGGTTGAAGACTCTTCCATATCCGTCGACTTTCTTGGAGAAATTCCGGGAACTTTTCCGACAATACTCTGTCAATCTCGATGATTACTTCTTGAGAAACAACCATCCGAATAGCCCCAACTTCCGCTAATCGTATAAGTTCCCTAGCTGCTCCCTTAGGCGACAATAAAGCGGCGATATAAACACTCGTATCAAAAAAAAACCGATATTGAGGGATGGCCATTTACGCCTCTTTATGTCGGATCTTTTTAAGATCCTTAAGAAGGCTTTGCAAGGTGATTGCTTTTTCTTTTGCTGCCTTTGAAACTTTATCAGCGAAAGGTCCAAAAACAGAAGACTTCGGACTCAAAAGAATACCGTCACCGACCCTGACGATTGACAACAAAGAATCCTTAGATAAATGCAATGATTCCCGTATATCAGCAGGAATCGTAACTTGACCTTTTTCTCTCATACGAGTGACCATACTTACTCCTTTTCTTACTATTTCCAACTTTCCTACTTAAGGATAACATGTGCCCCAGTGAGAGTCAAGCTTGTAAAATAACAACTTATTCTGGCCTAAATCTCAAAAACGCTTCAATAAAAATTTCAATATCCCCATCCATCACCTTTTGCACATTGCTCGTTTCTGCGTCAGTGCGATGATCCTTGACCATCAGATACGGCTGCATCACATACGAACGAATCTGACTGCCCCACTCAATTTTTTGCTTAGTGCCGTGTTCCTTGGCCATAAACTCGTCCTGTTGTTTCTTGCGATATTCATAAACCTTGGCGCGCAAAATTTTCATCGCCACCTGCCGGTTTTGTAATTGCGAACGCTCCGTCTGGCAGGCAACGACAATGCCGGTTTCCAAATGCGTAAAGCGCACCGCAGAATCCGTCGTGTTCACACTCTGTCCGCCGGGACCAGAAGAGCGAAAAACATCAATACGCAAATCTTCAGGCTTGATATCAACCACAATATCGTCTTCAATTTCGGGAATTACATCGACCGACGCAAACGATGTATGCCGGCGCTTATTAGAATCAAACGGCGAAATGCGCACCAACCGATGCACACCTTTTTCACCCTTAAGCAAACCATAGGCCATTTCCCCTTCGATACGCAGAGTGACATTTTTGATGCCCGCTTCTTCGCCAGGCAAAATATCGGTCGTCGAAACCTTAAAACCCTTACTCTGGGCCCAACGCGTATACATCCGCAGAAGCATACTCGCCCAGTCGCAAGATTCGGTGCCGCCAGCGCCGGCATTGATCGAGAAAATCACATTGCTGCGGTCAAACTGGCCTGATAAAAATGCGGTCAACTCAACTTTTCGAACTTCCTCTTGCAAAACAACAAGTTCATTCTCAATTTGCCTAAGCATTTCTTCATCACCGGAAGATAATTCGCTTAATTCTTTAAGGTCCGCTAACTTTTTAACGCTTTTTTCATAAGGATCGACACAAGATTTACAATAACGAAGATCAGCCATCACTTTATTGGCGGACAGCGCATCATTCCAAAAATCGGAGGCGGTCATTTTTTCGCCGATGATCTTGATATTTTCTATTTTGGCAGGCAAGTCAAAGAAACCCCCTGATCTCTTCGAGTTTCCCGTGAAGTTCTACAATTTTTCTCTGCACATCTGGCAACATAAAATTTCCTTACTTTGATTACTCATAAAACTTTTTCTATACTTGACGATTTAAGAAGTCCTTTTTAGGCTCAATTGTTTGGCGCCTCTATGGCGCTATTCGCCATAAAAAGAACTTCTTAAATCACCCAACTTGCACATAACATTATTTCTGATACCTCTTAACACCCTTTAATTCCAAATTAAATTCATCTTTGCTCTCGGCAAAAACGCGCGCGGTTTCTTCGTCAACAATTTCGCTCTTAACCAAATGGACCAAAGACTTTTTAAACGACTGCATCCCAAATAGCTCACCCTCGTCGATAAAGTTTTGAATTTCTTTGATCTTGCCTTCACGAATAAGCCGGCCTATCGTCGGAGTCACAACCATCGTCTCATAAGCCGGAATGCGGCCGGGTTTATCAACCCTAGGAAGAAGACGCAGTGAAATAACACCTTTGAGAATGATAGAAACCTGCATACGAATTTCTTCATGCAAGTGCGGCGGGAAAAAATTTATAATGCGCGTGATCGCCTGTACCGCGTTAATCGTATGAAAAGTCGTCACAACAAAAGCACCCAGCTCAGTAGCAGTAATCGCCGCACGCATCGTTTCTTCGTCACGAATCGTACCAATATAAATAATATCCGCACTCTGCTGAGTAACATGGCGCAAAGCGGCGACATAAGAATAAACGTCGACTCCCAACTCGCGCTGATTGATCGTGCTTTTTTTGTCCTCAAACAAAAATTCGATCGGGTCTTCAATTGTCACAATATGTTTTTCAAATTTTTGATTGATCGTTTCAATCAAAGCGGCAATGGCCGTCGACTTGCCTGAACCTGCCGGCCCTGAAAGAATAAGCAATCCGGAAGGCTCTTCGGCAAATTTATACAAGAGCTCCGTTGGGAGATTTAATTCTTCGAATGTCCTGACTTTCGTATGAACATGCCGAGCAACAATACAAGGATAACCGCGTTCGCGCGAAATATTAATTCTAAAGCGGCCAACATCTGTCTCTTCATGAATAAAATCAATATCAAAATTTGCGGCATATTTCTTTTTGTTCTCCTCATTGCCTAAAAGATGTTCGGTAATTTTAATCATCATCTCCTTGGTAATATGATCAGAACTGATGATCTCAACAGCGCCATTGATACGAGCGCGCGGCACCGTGTCGGTACTTAAAAACATATCTGACGCTTCTTTGGTAACCATAATTTTAAACAATTCACGTAAATTCATAAATCTTCCTTAAGTTAAATTGTTATTTTAAAAAATTTTAACCCCGACATCACTGTCATTAATACCCGCAGGTTGTCCACGCAAACGCTTAAAACTTGCCTCAAGCAAACGTTGCGCGTCACGATAACCATTTTGTATGCTTTGAGCATTAATGATATCAACGATCTGCGCACTACGAATAATTTCACTAAAAATCCTCGAGGACTCAATAACTTTAACTGTCGCAACTGGGGCAAGATTCAAAGCCTGACGAAAACTTTGCGCACTTTGTGCAAATTGCCCCTGTTTGTAACGCATCACCCCCAAGTTATACCACGCCGCAAAAAACCGCGGCTCCAAAAGCGCAGCTTTTTGCTCACTCTCCAAAGCCGCCTGTGTGTTTCCTAAAAAATACTGGCAAACAGCAAGCATATGCTGTGCTTCGGCCATCTGCGGGACATAAGCAAGGATAGCTTGATAATACACTATACTATCTGCAAGAAATCTTTTATCTGGTACAGCATCCAAAAGAAAAAAATTCTTCCACACACTTAAGTCAGGACGATAATGATTTATGGTAACCAACATCGCCTTGTTCTTGACTTTTTCACGTTCATCTTTAAGACTTTGCCACAAAGGGTTAGCGCCTAAAACACTTTTTACCTTAAGAAAATCTGCTTTAAGCAAAAAGAAAAAACTCCCCGCAAGGATTAATGTCATTAAAACCCTTAAAAAAGTCTTCGTCGAGTCCAGTCGCATTTTAATAAATTCCTAAAGCAAAAATTTCTAAAATCACTTTCAAAGATCTTAACACCAAAAGTCCCAAGGCCAAAATACCAAAATTAATAATCATCCAGTGCTGGCCGGCAAATCTCTTAAATAATTCGAACAAAAAAACAGATATACCAATAATGCCAACTGGCGCTAAAAAAATGAAGTACCGGCTAGAAATAAGAAAACCCTGCCAATTGCGATCCGCGGTCAAAGCAAAGCATACCATAATCCCGACAACCGCGCCCAAAAATAAGACGGTAAGAATCGCATAGTGTAGTAACGTTGACGTATTTTCTTTTTTACATTTCCAATCCATGTTCAACGCCAAAATTCCGCAAAAGATAATAAACAAAAACCTTTCAACCGGAATATTTGCAAAAATCAGCGTCCAAGGATTCTGCGGCAACCCAAAGACATAATGCGGAGCATTAAAGAAATAAAAAAAACCCAGCGACAAAGGCAAGAAAAGAACGAAAAAATATCGGGCAAACTTCTTTTCATAAAATTTCAATAAAATAAGCGACACAATAAATACCTGCACCGCACCAAAAACCGCGGTTATTGATAAAAGAATATGCACGCATGCCAATTTCCGCCAAGTTTCTAAACGTTTATCTGGCTGATGAATAAAACGCAAAAAATATAAAATCTGAGAAGTCGTTAACGCAAACCACAGCGCATACGGCCGCGCTTCAACCCAATACATCCACACTGCGCTCGACGCTAAGGCCGTCAAAAAAGCATATACTCCGGCGATGAAAGAATACTCAACAGCCAGAACATAAAAAATCACAGCCAAAGAAAGCGACATAAAGAAATTTGGCATAAGCCGCAGAATCAACTGCCCTTGCGGCTGTGCAACAGACCACTGCTCATTCCATACAAACGGCAATTTAAAATGCGTCAAATCACACACCGCTTTTTGCAAAACGTAAAACAGCGGAGAATTATTTCCCTCGGGAATATGCCCCAATAGAATTTCGGCATACGACATCTTTTGAATACCATTGACCTGTGAATAAAGCTCATCATTCCACAAAGGCTTACGTTGCGCTAATTGTAGCCCGAAGACAAAAAGCAGGACAAAAAGGACGACAGCGGTAACTTGTAGAATAAAATTTCTTTTCACAATAATCCTTTGCGTCCGCTGCTCATTATTATTTACGTAGTGTGCAATTTTTTGTCATCCTAAGCACAGCGAAGGATCTCTATTTTAGATTCTTCGGCCTTTGGCCTGTGAATGACGACGATAAATAAAAACTTGTACACGATGTTATTTTGTTGGAAATATCATCTTTCGTAGGGAACGGTCGCGACCGTTCCCTACCGCTAAATAAAAACTTTCTTCGCCCTAAGATTACGATGATACGCCAGCGCAAAACGATGGGCCTCATCACGCAAACGCTGTAAAAGTTTAAGCCCCAACGATTGACGGCTTAAAATAACAGGCTGTCTTTTGCCAGGCAAAAAAATTTCCTCTTCTTTTTTTGCCAGCGAAATAATCGGAATATTAACCGCAAGTTTTGCTAATTCTTCACACGCCGCAGATACTTGCCCTTTTCCCCCATCGTTCATAGTCAAATCCGGGAAGGCTAAACCTTCCCGCTTAAGCCGTGCATAGCGCCGACGAACAATTTCGGCAATCATTTTAAAATCATCAATTCCTTTAACTTCTTTAATACGAAAACGCCGATACTGCGATTTATCAGGCTTGCCCATCAAAAACGAAACCATAGAACCTACGCTTTGCTGACCCATAATGTTGGAAATATCAAAGCCTTCAATCCGCTCTGGAATGCGCGGCAAAACAAGCGCACGCTGCAATTGCTCAGCTTCTTTATAATAATTGACGTCGGGCGAACCCGAATACAGAGCACCAATCGCCTGAAGTTGATCACGGATTTTGGCGGCCTGTTCAAACTTTTTGTCCCGCGACAAAGTTTCCATTTCAGCCTTAAGACCGCGATAAAGCTCATCCTTTTTCCCCTCAAGAATAAAACAAACACTGCGAATATTACGCAAATACTCTTTGCGTGAAATTTTACCCGTACACGGAGCCTCACATAAGCCGATGTGATAATCCAAACATTCCTTTTTGGGCAAAGGGGCACAGGTACGAAAATGAAAAATCTTTCGCAAAATTTTCAGCGCTTCACGAATCAATGAAGAGTCCACGTAAGGGCCAAAATACTGCGAAGTCGGGATTCGAACCCGAGGACGCACAATTTCGATGCGCGGAAATGTTTCACCCGTCACTTCAATAAACGGATAGCTTTTATCGTCACGCAAGTCAAAGTTGTATTTAGGCAAATGCTCTTTGACCAAACTGGCTTCCAAGATAAGCGCCGCAGCTTCACTATTTGTATCAATCGTCGCAATATCACAAATCTCTGCAACCAGCTGATCGGTCTTAGACATTGTTTTTGCTTTACGAAAATACGATTGCACACGCTTGCGCAAACTGACGGCCTTACCGATATAAATGATCTTGCCGTCGGCATCTTTCATCAAATACACTCCACTCGTCAAAGGGAGTGCCTTTATTTTTGCCTGCAAATCCTGGCCCATATTTTTTCCATTTGCGCGATACGCAAAAACAAACCAGCTAACACATAAACAATAAGACCCACAATTCCAATCAAAGCAAGTTTAAATATTTCCGGCACATTCCAGCTTTTAATAAGTTCCTGCAAAATCCCAACAGTCAATCCCAAAACAAGACTTGCACCGACAATTTTAAGCAGACATTTCCAAAGATCCGCACTAAAAAGCCCAACTCGTTTTTCGAGTAAATTGATAAGTACAAAGAAACCAACCACCGCCGAAATAGAACTGGCCAAAGCAATGCCACCAATAGCCAAGGGCCTCATCAGCAAAACATTTAAAACGGCATTTAACACCAAAATCCCCGCGGCAACCTTGACGGGCGTACGCGTATCCTGCAGTGCATAAAAGGCCGTCGTCAAAATCTTTGAACCGCCAAAACTAAAAAGCCCAAAACTAAAAAACATCAAAGAGAGTGAAGTTATGCTCGTCGAATACGCATCAAATTCACCTCTCTCAAAAAGCACCCGCACCAGAGGCTCAGAAAAAAGAACAAACATGACACTCACGGGTAGCATGATAAAAAAGATATTTTCTAAAGAAAAGACAACCGTTTGCTTAAATTTCTCCATTTCATTTTGCGCTACCATCGTCGATAAAGTCGGTAAAGCGGCAGTCGCCCTCGCAAACCCAAACACACCCAACGGCAATTGGATCAATTGATTGGAATAAAAAATCGCAGAAATGCCCCCCGGCCCGACAATATTTGACAAAGATGCACAAATCGTATCCACCACCAAATTAAGCTGATAAACGCCCGAGCCAAAAAGCCGCGGCAAAAGAAGCCGACCACATCTTTTTGCTCCCGGGTGAAAAAGTGAAGTACTCTGCCAAGCCATCCCTCTCTTAAACATCGGCGGAATTTGCACTGCCAATTGCAAAATGCCGCCAACCAATACACCCCCAGCAAGGCCATAGGTCGGTTCAGACAAAAAACGTTGCGATAAAAATGCCGCGGCAATGACCGCCACATTAAAAAGACAAGGACTAAAAGCCGCGGAGGTAAACGAACGAAATGTATAAAGAACAGCCATACTATGTGCCGTAAGCCCAATGAAAATCAAGTACGGGAACATCAACCGCGTCAAATCAACGGCAAGTTTTACTTTCATTGGATCTACCGCAAAACCCGGCGCCATAAGCCGCACAATAAACGGGGTAAAAATCATTCCCAAAATCGTAAGCACGCTCAAAATAATCAGCGCCCAAAGCGAAATCACGTTAACTAGCTGCCAAAAATCTTTGGTGTTATTTTTAATCTGATATTCTGACAAAACCGGCACAACCGCCGCATTGGCCGCGCCTTCACCTACCAAATCACGAAAAAGATTAGGAATGCGCAAAGCCAAAAAGAAAACATCTGCCCTCATTGCAGTTCCAAAGAGCTGAGCAAGAACAATATTTCTCAAAAAACCTAAAATCCGCGAAGACAATGTGCCAAAGGCAAGAATAGAAGTTGATTTGACCAGCAAACGATGCGAATCAGGGGCGTGCGAATTATTGTTTGACATCCCAAAACCTCTTTGGTATATTAGGGCTCTTAAAAAAATGAAAGGGGTGATTCAATTGCCACAACGTAGAACAGCCATTAAAGATTTACGCAAAAGCCGTACGCATTATCTTCACAATCAAGATATCAAAACAGACCTCAAAAAAACAATTAAAAACTTTTTGACGACTGTTGAAGCTAAAAATAAACCTGAGGCGCAAACTCAGTTAAAAACGGTTTTTAAGAAACTCGACAAAGCCGCCAAACGAAACGTCATGCACAAAAAAACCGCCAGCCGCCGCAAATCGAAATTTAGCCGTCTTGCTTTAGCAATCAAGTAACTCAATCCTAAAGATAAAAGAATTTAGTAGGGAACGGTCGCGCCCGTTCCCTACACAACATAACAGCTTCAAACCGTTGCGTACATAAAAACCAAAAACTTTATCTACCTTCTCATTGGACTGCTTAACTCCGCAAGCTTAACAACCACCAACTCCACCGCCTGGTTAGGGTCTAGCCGCGAACGCTTAATATTCAAATCCGCTTCTTGAAGTTCACGTAAACCTTTTTCAAAATTCTCCGGCGAAACACGAGAACGCTCATTGCCCCAAGCCCAAACAACGCCGCCTAAAATCTGCAATGGATGTGCACCATCCTCATAAAGCTGATTTAGACTCTGCAATGCCAAAACACTTTTTCCCGTAGTCATTTTTTTGGTCATATCAAAAACATTTTCTTTAACACTTTTGCGCGTTTCATGGACTTTAGAAAAAGCACGAATCTTTTCCCAAAGCTCATCTTTAGCAGGCAAAGCGATACTGTCTAAAATAATAATCACATAACTAGGCTTTGACGATAAGAATTCAACTAAAATAGTTTTACAATGCTCGTCGAGCTTTTCGGCCTCGTAAATTATAAGGAGTCTTTCTGTAAGGATGGCAGGCAGAGCTAAAAGAGATTTCTTAAACTCCTTAGCATCGAGTTTCTGCCCGTAAAGGACTTGATAATCAAATTGCAGGGCATCAGGGTCAGCGGCCCATTTAGCTTTGATCTGGGCGATTTGGGTTTGTTTGTCGAGTGAATTCTCACCGATAAAAAGATAGGTCATGATTTACCAATCTTCAACCGTCCGCTCAACAATGCGCTTGGCAAGATCCGTAACAGCATCGTCAATAGCATCCGATTCAGACGTCACTTTAGGGCCCGTCAAAAAATAAGAACCTTCACCGCTAAAACTAGGCTCCTCCCAGAGAACTTGACCTAAATGATCGGACATTGTCAAACGGACAGTGACTGAAACACGATATTCCTGAACATCATCATTGTCCGTATAACGCATAGCACTGCGGTCGTAACTAATAAGCTCACCTTTTAAAACAAGATCTGCATTCTTTTGGTCAACAATACGCAAATTACCATCGAACAAAAACTGATTAACAAGCGCATCATGCGCTTTAACTTCCAAAAGCGGAACATAATCACTGGCCTTTCCAGCCTTAAAATCAATTTTGTTGGGGAAAGGCGGCACAAAAATCGTTTTAATATGTGCGGCAAGAGATGACCGCGTCGAATATCCGCAAGCCGGAAAAACCAAAACTGCTGACAAAATCAATAGACTAAATATTTTTCTCATTTTATTTCCAAAAGACGCAAAGCCTTGACAGCTTGTTTCGCCCATTTTGTATCTGGGTAATCATTAACAATCGTCGTATAATAAGCCTTCGCAGAATCCATTTTCTTTTGTTTCTGGTAAAACTCTGCGATTAAAAAAATGTTCTCAGCTTCTTTTTCACGCAAAGCGCTAATATGTTCTTTGGCATCTTTCGAAAGATCAGCATCCGGAAATTTCTTTACAAAATCTTCAAATTCCTTCAAGGCAGAATTCGTAACTTTTTGATTATATTGCGCTTTGGAAGACCGCTTCGCATCAGCTAAAGCAATCTGAAATTTTGCAGCTTGGGCCCACTGGCTGTCAGGATAATCATTACGTGTCTTTTCAAATTCATCACGAGCCTCCTGATACAGCTGTTTTCCCAGCAAATAAAGACCAATCTTATATTGCGAGGGCGCAGCCAATTGACCATAAGGCGCATTTTTAATAACCGCCCGAAAAATTTCAACAACATCATATTCCCCGCCAGAAACAGCATCAACGAATTTATTGCGCTTATCTTTGCCCTCTAAAAGCGCATTGCCAATCTCATACTGACGTTTAACAACTTCCGCTGAACGTTCGCTAAAAGGATATTTATCAATAACCTCCTGATAATTTTTAAAAGCCGCTTTCCACTGCCCTTGTTCTTCACAAATCAAAGCCAAATAAAACTGCGCATCTGCCGCTTCGCGAGCACGCGGATAGGTTTTGAGCAATTTGCCCAGTTCCTCATTGGCTTTTTTATAATTTTTGGCTTTATACAAATCGACAGCAACGGCCAATTGCGCTTTGGGAGTGTCTTTAACAGCGTACTTAGGGTTGGTCCATTTGCCACTTTCAGGCGTCCATATCCAAAAAGCATGACAAGGAACACTCCAAAACCCCAATAACATTAAGATTAATACTAACTTTTTTAACACTCTGGACTCAACTTTTATGGTGGGTAATATAATCCGTATTGAGGGCTCAATTTATCATAGTTGCCCAGCTTTGTCAATTAACGACGGGTTTTTTACCGTCTTGTAACCACAACCACAAGGCAATGATACTGAAATAATAACTAACGACATTCCAAAGATTTACATCTTGAAAATAAAAGTAAGCCAAAGGGAAATTTTGGCAAATCGCCATAAACCAAACCATCAGATTAAAAACAAATTGAATGCAAATTCCAAAAAAAGGAATCAGCCCTCCACTCAAAAGCATGCCAATTCCCAATATAGTCGCAATCGCGCTTAATGGCACAACCATAAGATTAGCCAAAAGCGATACTGGCGTTACAATTTGAAAATAGTAAGCAATCAAGCCCGCAACACCAAAACCAGCCGATAAAGAGAGTGCGAAAGACTCTATGACAAACTTCAATATTTTATTAGGATAACGTTTTAAAAACGGTTTTATACTATCGATTAAAAGCGGATAAAAGAGTAAAATCGCTAAAACACTAATGAAAGAAAGCTGAAAACCAATGTCAAAAATATTCTGCGGATCAAGCACAAGAATTAAAAATGCAGCAAAAGCCAAAGAATTAATACCACTGCTTTCTCGTTCAATAACAAAACCCGTCAAAAAAACAATCGACATAATTCCAGCCCGAACAACTGACGGGCTTGCACCGGTAAGTAAAACATAAAGAACAACAAAAAAAATCGTCAGTCCATACGTCATACCAGCCGGCCCGGGAATCATTCGCAATAGCAAAAACAGAACCATAACAACAATCCCGACATTAAACCCGCTGATCGCCAAAATATGCGCAGTTCCTGTTTTAATAAAAACATCTTTTAACGACGCTGGAATATGTAACCGTTCGCCTAAAAGCATGGCTTGCATGAGAGAAGATTCTGGCGAATTTAAATGCCTCTCCAAAAGCCTACTGGCAAAACTTCTCCACTGATAAAGCCTTCTTAAAAACAGATGTCCAAAATCAACGCGTAAAATTTTAACTTCCCTCTCCTTTTTGACACTCAGAACATAAATAATTCCCTGCCGCTTAAGATAATCTCGATAGGAAAACTTTCTATTATCCGAAAATTCAAATGGGCGATGCAATTTTCCAGTCAAAACAATCTTGTCCCCATAATTGAGCGGCATCTCTTTAAAAAGGTTTACCAAAACTTTTCCAGAAATCCTTTCCCACGAATCTTTGTCTTTTACTTGAGATAAATCAAGAATAAAGCTTAAACGTTTTGCATACCCGCCTTGATTGCGACGGATCTCACTAGAGATAATCCCCTGTACAGATATCTGTGAAAAATCGATTTGCGCCTTTTGAAAATAAATATGATCCTCACCAAACATCCAATGACTCTGCGCGCAAAGCCAGCCTAAAAGAAGAAACTCAAATAGAATCAAAACTCCAAAAATCATTTTTTTACGCCGACAAATAAACGCGGCAGACAAAACAATGACAGCAGTAAATGAAACTTGATCCACCAAGCTATGGCAATACGTCTGACTCAAAAGGCCAGCAACAAAAAAAAGCACAATCCACACAAAAGGAAAATGCCTTTTCATGGGCGCACCTTATTTACTGCAAACGTTTTTATCTTGGTCGAAGAATAATTTTTGTCGGCAAATTCAAGAAAATGCCGCACATTCGCAGATTTTTTACTGACAATCTCAAGCAAACTTCCAACGAGAATCACAACAGCCAAAAAAAGCAGAACCGTCCGCTCTTGCTGGGTTAAATTAAACATTTTGATCTCCTAAATTATTGAAGTGATGTTGTTGTTAGTGGCCCTCTTTGCTCAAACAGTCCTCGCTCACGTCGCTTATTCTAAATTTAAAAGGCAATCAAGTAAGCGCCGTGGCTGCGGAACTCGCTAGAGAGCCACTAACAACAACATCACAAAAATAATTCCTTGGGGTAGTTTCTTGGAAAATCAGAGGAAGATTACACAACAATGCTAATGAGTTTATTGGGGACGATAATAAACTTTTTAATTTCTTTGCCTTCTAAATAGGCTTTTAATTTTTCATCAGAATCGACGAGACTACGTAGTTTTTCTTCGCTGGCATCCGTTTCTACATCATATTTAGAACGAATTTTACCATTAATTTGCACAACCATAGTAACCGAATCAAGTTTTAGAGCCGTCTCATCGAATTTTGGCCAAAGGACACGGCTAATACTCGCATCTTTTTTACCCATGTTTTCCCATAACTCTTCGCACAAGTGCGGGGCAAACGGCGAAAGCAAAAGCACTAAAGTTTCTAAGGCCGTATTTAACAAAGCTTGTTTGGCCGGCAAAGCGTCTTTGGCACAACGATATTTGTCGATGGAGTTGGCCAAAATCATGATATAGCTAATCGCCGTGTTAAACTTATAACCTTCGGCAAAAGACTGTTCAATATGCTTAATCGCTTTATTGCGGGCAAATTCCAAATTTTTGTCATCCGAATCATTGACAAAAACAGCCGCGGCAATTTTAGGATCATAACGCTCATCTATCAAACTATAAATTCTGTTTAAGAATTTCCACGCGCCGTCGATAGCACTATCATTCCATTCGAGCTGATCTTCAGGCGGGGCGGCAAAAAGAATAAACAATCGCAGAGTATCCGCGCCATAATGACTGATCACCGAGTCTGGATCGACGGTGTTCCCGCGCGATTTGGACATAACCTCGCCGTCTTTTAAAACCATGCCCTGCGTCAACAGCCGGTCAAACGGTTCACTCACATTGACGAGCCCCAAATCTTTCAAGAACTTGGTAAAAAACCGCGAATACAAAAGATGCAAAATCGCATGTTCAATACCGCCGATATACTGATCAACCGGCATCCAATAGCGGGCTGCCTTCTCATCAAAAACTTTCTTTGATTCCTTTGGCGAACAGAAACGCAAAAAATACCACGACGAATCAAAGAATGTCGCCATCGTGTCTGTTTCCCGACGGGCATCGGATTGGCACTGGGGGCACTGGACATTCACAAATTCTTTGACAGCCAAAAGCGGACTGCCGCCTTCGCCGGTGATTTTGACATTTTTGGGAAGCTCAACCGGCAAATCTTTTTCTGGCACACCGACAGTGCCGCACTTAGAACAATAAATAATCGGAATAGGCGTCCCCCAATAGCGCTGACGAGAAATCAGCCAATCGCGCAAACGCCAATGCACCGTCACCTTGCCCATATTTTCGTTTTGCATCCACTGGGCAATCTTTTCTTTAGCCTCTTCATTTCCCACGCCATCAAATTGTTCAGAATTAACCAAAACACCAGCACCTTCAAAGGCGGCGGTCATTTGCTCGACGGGAATCTTTGGATTTGCCGTATCCTCAATAACAATCCGCAAAGACAAATGATGTTCTTTGGCAAAAAGAAAATCGCGCTGGTCGTGTGTCGGAACCGCCATAATAGCGCCAGTGCCGTAATCCATCAGGACATAATCGGCAATCCAAATCGGAATTTCCTCGCCGTTGACCGGATTGATCGCATACTGGCCGGTAAAAATCCCTTCCTTTTGTTTGTCACCAGAAACGCGCAAACTCTTGCTGACATTGCGCGCCTTTTCGACAAAATCCATGACAGCTTTTTGGGCATCGGTGCCTTTGACCAAATCGCTCACCAAAGGATGCTCGGGCGCTAGAACCACATAGGTCGCGCCAAAAATCGTGTCGGGCCTCGTCGTAAAAACAGGCAAGCGGACACCTGTTTTTTTAATCTTAAAATAAATCTCAACGCCAAAACTCTTGCCGATCCAATTCTCCTGCATCGCCTTGACGCGGCCCGGCCAATTGTTTAATTTATTCA
>CAZNNZ010000022.1:0-17455 GCA_964574575.1 uncultured Planctomycetales bacterium | reverse complement strand
GACGGTTGACAGCCTTGCGCTGACGTTCATTCATATCCGTCTGACTATGCCTTTGCCAAAATTCCGCTTTGGCCAGAACGTTGGCGATGATAGTCTCGGATTTCTCCATGGCGCGGATCAAACAACCCAGAAACCACTCCAGCCATTCTGTAATATCGCTCTTGCCGTGAGAAGATTTTTCAAGGATGTCATAGTAGGCGTTTCTTTCCTCCATGATCTGGGATGAAAAGCTGTAAAAACGAAGAGGTAACTTTTCATCCTGAGCCAACGCCATATCCGTTAGAGCCCGTGTGACGCGTCCATTACCGTCTTCAAACGGATGGATCGTGACAAACCAGAAATGCGCGATTCCTCCGCGCAAGAATCCCTCTTCTTTTCCCAGACTTTCTTCCCACCAGACAAGGAAACTCCTGATTTCGTCGTCCACTTTTTCTGGAGGCGGCGCTTCAAAATGAACTCGCTCGCGGCCCACCGGCCCTGACACGACTTGCACATCACCCGAGCGCCATTTTCCGGCGCGGATTTTATATAATCCGGAATATCCTGTCGGGAACAAAGCAGCCTGCCAGCCTTTAAGCCTTTTGGCAATCAGCGGTTTATCGAAATTTCCGGTCGCATCCAGCAAGACGTCGATCAGTCCGTCAATGTGGCGCTCAGAGCGAGGCAAACCCGCCTCATTCAAGCCCAAATGCCGAACAACAGATGAGCGCACAGAATCCCGGTTGAGGACCTCTCCTTCAATGGCAGAAGTTTTGACCGCCTCTTCGGTCAGGATTTCGGCTTGCGCCTCAGATGTTAAATTCAACCCCAAGGCTTTGACTCTTGCCAGAATCTTTCCTTGGGACTGCCGCGCCTTTCCTAACAGAGGCAAAAGTCTGGCGCTATCCCAGGTGAAATCGCTCCAGTTCTTGTTTTGCCAGATATATTTCGAGCTATTGGCTGCCATTTTGGGGCCCTTTCCTTGATACGATAAAGCGGCCTAATCGCTTCATCCTGTGAAGCAATTATAGCCGCTAATCGCTTCAAAAACAAGCACATTATTACTACTTTCCTTTGATGCTTCTGGACCTGTTCTTTTAGGAGTTTGAGATAGAGAGCTTTGTCATTAGGGCAAAAAAAGACCTGCTGCCGACGGTTGCCACGCTGGATAACATGATGCGGATTTTCAGGAACGACAATGCAGAATTTTCTTGGCACACACCCCCCGTTTTTTGCCTGAGGGTGTCGGCGTTTATGTTTTAAAAAATTCTTAAAAATTCCCAAAACACACTAAACGATGAAATTAATGTTAGAAACACAGGTCGTTTACTCATTTTATCCTCCATTTTTGAATCATCCAGAACGTAAGCCTACGGGATAAAAACTGTAACATTCCCCCATGCTTCGCTAAAAGATTTTTGTTTTAGCTTCGCAGGACAAGCGCCGGTGACGGGTTCACGTTTGAAGGCGGCACTTTTGATAAGCCCCCGTTAAGGAGGAAGTGTTTTCCTATTTCTCTCTCCTAAGTTAAATTTTCCAGTAATCTTTTGGGCCAACTATGCGGATCCCCTCATAAATCTCTATAGAAAGTAAATCTTTATCGCCAGTAAGAATTATATCGACTTTATTAATAATGGCATCTGCTAATATTTGATTGTCATCGGGATCACGACAAACGTTAAGAAGCTCTGTAGAGCTGATCCCTTGCTTAAAGTGTCGTTCAATCACATTAAGCAGTGATTTAACTGTCGGCTTAGCAAGATGAAATTTATGAAGTAAAACTTCATTACACTCTGTAAGAATATACGGCGTAATTAAAGGCGTGTGGGAATAAATTAAATCCTCAAGGATTTCAAAACAAATACCTTTGGCGATCAAACCGGAAACCACGACGTTAGTATCGACCAATAGTATTTTCATGAAACAGCCTTAAAAATATCTTCATCAGTCAAAACGATACCCCTGCTGGCAAGTTCGCTAATAGCGCGATTTCTTGCTCTGGCCAAATCATGAGAGAAGAAATAACGTGACAATGATCGCTTGATGATTTCACTACGGGAAGCACCCTCCTCCTTTGCTTCTTTTTCGAGTTTTTTGAGAATTGATCCCGGCAAACTTATAGAAACAATATTTCGCATATCAATCACCTCCTGTATTAAACATTAATACATATTGACTCTATTGTCAAATTTTTGTCTAAAAAGAACCAGAGAAAGTTATTGGGAGGCGACTTTAGGTGCATGACTGATTTTGTTTAGCATAACACTGGCAGTAACCCCCTCCTACGTGGACGAATTTTGGCCCTCTTGCCGGGCACTCGGCTTCGTCCGGAGGCCTCAGCACTCCCTCTCGCGCATTTCGCGCTCAGTCGCAGGAGCTCGCAACTAACTTATAACTGAAAACAGTGACTCACTTACTATTTTCTCCATCAAAAACTTTATAATATGAGAAAAACCGGGACACATTACATTTTTTTTTGGGCGGCCGGCCAGTTTTGGCTTTAGGTCTTCCATTTTGAGTCCGGTCCTCTCGACCAAGGCTTTAAGAAAACCATGATCGCCCAATGGTAACCCATTTACGTTGCGCGTGCGAATGTTTTTTAATATATCCGTTTCTTCTGGCGAGAGCAAATATTTTCTCCAGTCTCCAACCTGCAAGATGGCCGGGCAATATGACAGCAAAGCATCGACACCGCCTTTGACATGCTGTGGTGACAGGTAAAGCGGCGATTGGTTTCTGCTACTGCTTTGGCTAAACTTTTGGGCGTTGGAGGAACTAAAATCAGGTGGACATGATTGTCCATCAAGCAATACGCCCAAACTTTCACATGATGCTTCTGGACCTGTTCTTTTAGGAGTTTGAGATAGAGAGCTTTGTCATTAGGGCAAAAAAAGACCTGCTGCCGACGGTTGCCACGCTGGATAACATGATGCGGATTTTCAGGAACGACAATGCGGAATTTTCTTGGCATACACCCCCCGTTTTTTGCTGAGGGGTGTCGGCGTTTATGTTTTAAAAAATTCTTAAAAATTCAATGTGTCCCGGTTTTCCCTAAAACTTTATCACTCACAGCGGGAAGTTATATCCATCAAAAACCCTGGTCAACCTAATTGTAATTCCTTGCGTAAAAAACGACTGACTAAATCACTCATTGGTAAATGTTTTTTTTGAGCTAATCTCTCTAGGCGATTTTGTAGACTCATGTTTAAATAAATTGGTAAATGTAATTTTGCACCCTTTTTATAAAATTTTCCTTTGACTGCTTTTGAGAAATCATATCCTTTTTTCATATTAACTTTTCTCCCAATATTGTTTTATTTCCTTCTTAGTAGCTTTTCTTGCTGAAATAATTCTAACATACGCCATGTCGTTGGCCTTCTCGCGATAAGTATGATGAACAACTATAAAAAACGTCTTAGCATCTAAACCTAGCGTTACCCATCGATCTTCCTCTTGACTATGTCCTTTATCAAAGATGGTTAAAGCGCTTGGATCGTTAAAAACAGTAGCCGCTCTTTCAAAAGTAACGCCATGTTTCTTGTAATTAGCTGCTGCTTTGGATGGATCCCATTCAAAACTAAATTCAAAAAATTTATGCATTCATGTCCTTTATTTAAACAATCAAATAATATCATGATCTATTTACATCGTCAATTATCTGAAAAGTTAAATAGTCTTAGATCTTTTGCTAAACCCCTGAAAGTAGCAAACCCGCTGCAAGTTTATCACTTACAGCGAGTTTGGTAAATTTAACTCCCCCGCGAGGGGCCGATTCTAGTTAGAATCGGCACTCCTTCGCACAATACGTGCTCAGTCGCTCTGCTCGCCCTCTTTTGAAAATAAATTGCCGGAACGCCCATTTGGGCATTCCGGCAAATTTAACTCCCCCGCGAGGGCTCGAACCTCGGACATAGTGGTTACGATCTGACTTATCTTACGATAAGAGTCGGACTTTCTCTTCGCCCGGTATATTTTACCTAGGGGCGGCGGGTGTAAAGTCTCTGCACTTGCCCTTCATCGCTTCGCGCTGAAGGACTTCCTCGGACTACGTCCTCGGTCGCCCTCCTGACAATTTGATGAATGCTAGCTCAGGATTGTCCCATTGCTGGGATTTCCCTGATTTAGCCCGCTTATCACTTCGGCGTTTCCACCGAAGGCTGCTAACTTAGCGTGTAGTTCACGATGACAATTTGCACAAAGAATCATGCACTTATCCAACTCAAACTTTACTTTTTCCCAGCTATGAGTATACCCTTTACTGGAAATAGTAAAATCCTTTTTAGTTGGATCAATATGGTGAAATTCCAAAGCATCAATACATTTGGTATAGCCGCATTTTTCGCATCGGCCACCTTTGTATTCAATCGCCATAACACGTATCTTTTTTCGCCTTGCATAAACGGCTTTAATCAGATACTCACGACGATCCTTGTATTGACGTTTATCTTTCCCCATTTGTCACCCTTCCCCACCACGCGTGACACTCGATCATGTTGCAATCAATAATGACACTCGATTGCTTCGCAATCTCGTGAACAGCCACTCGCTCTACCGACTGAGCTACAGGGGAATAACATGTTTATTCAAAGGGGTAGAAACTATAAAGAACAATAAAACGCACTTTGAAATTATAACCAAAAAAGCTTTGATGTCAATTTATTAGTAATGCAATGACAATGTCTACAATTCTCTGCGGCTGGCCAAGGACATGGTCAACGTCGAAATGTCCGCATACTCAACCGACGAGCCCACAGGGATCCCCAAACCGATACGACTAATCTTAACGCCTAAGGGACGCAATTCATTAGTAATGTGAAGCGCCGTCATCTGTCCTTCCGTGTCAGGATCGGTGGCAATCACGACTTCCTTAATCTGCTCGGCAATAATTCTATCTCGCAACTCATGAATTTTCAAATCGTCCGGCCCTCTGCCTTCCGACGGAGAAATCGCGCCCAACAAAACAAAATAAATGCCTTTAAAAGTACCGGTGCGTTCGATGGCGATCAAATGCTTATGTTCCTCGACAACACAAATCGTTGTGCGATCGCGGTTCTGGTCAATACACACACGGCAAAGCTCCGCCTCGCTTAAATTTTTGCATTGACGGCAAAAGCGCAGATTTTCTTTCAAATTTAAAATTCCACTCGAAAGCTCAACCGAAGAATCTTTCGGATTGGTCAACAACCAAAACACAATGCGCTCGGCACTACGCCGACCAATGCCGGGAAGCTTGACAAAATGCTCGATTAATTCTTCGACGAGTTTAGGATACATTATTCGTTATGCCATTTGTTGACAATCTTGCCTTTGAAAGTTTCAAGCGCGCTGGCAATAAGCGGCTCATGAGCTTGCGAGGGCTCAACCTTAAGAGCATCCAATAATTTATACTCAACAACAATTTTGGAATTTAACTTTTCAGAAAAAATACGGTCGACCAACAGCTTTGCCTCTTTGCCGTCGAGCGTCTCTTTATGGAATTCGTGTTCTTTTGTAAAACCAATTGTCAAACGTTCAGCCGCCAGCTTGACGGGTTTGCCTTCCTGCAAAAAAGTCGCCCATGACATTTTTTCGCGGCTAACCGCATAAGTCAAAGCGTCCCAGCCAGCCTGAATTTTTTCCAAACTTACCGGTTCTTTTATTGTTAACACTGAAAAATCCTCTACTGTCGTCGGCGTTTGTGCAGATGGCGAGGACTTGGCTTCTGTTGGTGATGTAAAAACAGCCGCAGACCCGCGATTATCTTTTAAAATCGCAACAGGTGCAGATTTAGCAGTTGTGCCCACAGGCGCAGAATTTATCGTCGTGGCAATCGGGCGATTACTCGTATATGTCAAACGCGCAAACGCAATTTCTAATGGCGTGCGCAACGTTTCGGTCACACGGCTTGTCTCCTGAGCTTTGATAAATTCATCAAGCGCCTCAAGAATCTCTGCCAAAGAAAACTTTTGAGCCTGATTAAAATATTGTTCCTTAACCGCCGCGGGATAATCGACGAGCTTCTCTAATGATTTGCCGCCGACTTTCATCACCATCAAATTACGAAAATGTTCGACGAGATCCTTGGATAATTGCTTAATATCTTTGCCCTTTTCCATCATCGTATCCAGCAAATCCAGCGCCTTACTGCAATCTTTAGTCTGCAAGCAATCTGTTAGCGCAAACAAAAGCTCTGCCTCGACTAACCCCAGCATCGAATAAACATCGCTGTCCTCAATCTGCCGTTGACTTAAAGCGCCAATCTGGTCGAGAATGCTCAAAGCATCACGAAAACTTCCCTGCGCGGCCTTGGCAATAGCATAAAGCCCGTCTTCGGTAACACTAAATTTTTCCTTTTGACAAATGTCATTTAAGCTGGCCACCAGCGTCTTAAGCGAAATCCGTTTAAAGTCATAACGCTGACATCGCGAGAGAATCGTCGACGGAAGTTTGTGCGGTTCGGTCGTGGCAAAAATAAATTTGGCATGCTCAGGCGGCTCTTCCAAGGTTTTAAGCAAAGCGTTAAACGCTTCCCCCGTGAGCATGTGGACTTCGTCAACAATATAAATTTTGTATTTGCCGTAGCTGGGCGCAAACTTGACATTTTCGCGCAGGGTGCGAATCTCGTCGATCCCGCGATTAGAAGCGCCGTCAATCTCGATAACATCAAAGCCGCTGCCTTTTGTGATCTCTTGGCACGACGGACACACCCCGCAAGGCGTTAAGGTTGAACCAGTTTGACAATTAAGCGATTTTGCAAGAATGCGCGCACACGAAGTCTTGCCAATCCCCCGCGGCCCGCAAAAAAGATACGCATGCGCGACACGCTCGGCAGAAATAGCTTTTTTAAGAAGCTCTGTTATATGGTCTTGCCCGATTACATCGGCAAAAGTTGCAGGACGGTATTTTCGCGCTAAAACAAGATACGACACTTTAAGTTCTCCAATTTGCCATTGAGGAGGATAAAACTTCTCGTACTGACCGGTAGCGATTATAGGACAAACGGCCAGTGTATGCAATGGCGAAAATTTCTTCTTAGAAATTATCCGGATGTCGTTGTCAGTATTTGAGGCCCTTGCGGCGTTTGCCCTAAAAAACTCGGCAACATTTGTGCGTTTATTGGTGAGATGTTAATGATAACAGGGAACAAACCTTGAATATTGATCTGTTGCAAATTTTGTTGTGGCAGTGGCAAAGGTACGCCGCGCCCATTGCGTTTGATTTGCAAATTCATATTCGTGGGATCAAAATCGATACCACCAACAGGTGTAATTGGTGCAGATGCGGCGGCAGGCGAATTTAAACGAAGTTTTAATGCCTTTAAATATTCTGAATTAGGATACTCTGGATTATTCATTTTAACTTTTAAAATTTGCATTACTTGCTCCGACTGAGGATGATTACGAACAGCTTCTATTGCTGTGATAGTCAAACGATCTCCCACTGATTTTCCGCGCGGCGCTGGAGTCCCTGCAAGTAACCAAATAATTTTCTCTGCAACATCCGTCGGATCACGATAACGCTCTTGCATAGTAGATTTAAGTGCTTTTATACCCTCAAAAGTAGCATATATAAAGTCAAAACGCTTTTTGATATCCGTTAAACTCTTACGACCGATGTATATCAATTGATAAAACTCAGGCGTACGCTGGGGCAGCTTGCCACTTAAACTATCTTTCAAAACCTCCCGAATCGTTGTCAAGCGCCCCAAATCATTTCCCAGAAGATCCTTTCTAGTTGCCATTAAAGGAGACGGAGTAAGAAATTGCGCCAGATAACCTTTTATTTCGTTCAAAAAATCTAGCGCATATTCCATTGTCGGAATGGCAGCTGTTGGTTTTTCTTTGGTCTTATAACGAATAATCGCATCAATTAAAGAATTTTTCCCAACATAATTAAGCTGACTATTACGAGCTAACATAAGATCACTTAGATCTTCAATCGTAAGATATTTCTCATGCTCGGGAGCTCGAATCAGTGCCTCCAGAATAGCAAAAAATTGTTGGGGACTCATATCAAGCAACATTCGTTTCAAAATGTCTAGGTCGTTGGGCAAGTTATTAATAATTCTTGCCGCCAGTTCAACATTAACAGAGCTAGATGCAACAAAAGCACTGTCATCTTGTCCTTCCAAGGCGGCATTGGAGACTACTTCTTTATCCGCCGGCTCGGCCAGCTCAACAGTCGCGCTGGAAACTGTTGAACGACGAGCCAATCGAGATTCCATTTGCTCCGGCGATGCAGGTGTCACTACCAAAATCTCTGTTGTATTGTTCTCAATCCCACCGCTAAAGTATTTTCTCGGAATAAGCTCGCCCGACTCGTCGATTTCTTCCTTTATAAAGCTGTACGCGCCTTTCTTAAAAGCGGCTAAATATTGCTCATAAATTCGCTGTTTCATCGCTTTGTCGTTGGTTTCAACTCCTGCCACTTTGCTTTTGTCGGTATAAATCTTGCCCAGCAAACTTTCTTTCAAAGCTTTTTTGTACCACGCGGCAAGAATGACCGAGTTATAAATTTGCCTAACGTCAGCAAAATCTTTGCCTTCATTAACAGCTTTTTCGATGGTAGGAAGGATAATGGTGCGAAAGGTTTGGGAAGAAATAACATTTTTCTGTAGGGGCGTATTGCAATACGCCCCTACGGTTTGATATTCCTCATCCATCATCACCTTCAACCGTTTTTCACCGACCAAAACAATGCCGTTGCTTTCTAAAACTTCGGCTCTTTCAGGCATAATCCAAACCTTATTTTGTAGGGAACGGTCGCGACCGTTCCCTACGGCAATGCTTCCCTCATTAACATTAACGTTATCCCAATACTTTGTGCCTAAATCCGTGTCTGGATTTGTTAACGATGCGGCAAGTTGCTTCAAAACATAATCCTGCTCGAGCATAGTCTTGCCCATTGTCGTCTGACCCAAAACGTCGGGAATGATTCGGTCCTTTTCGGTTGGTGAAAGATTGGCCCAAACTTCCTTATCTGGAATCGTTAATGCGGCAAGAAAATATTTGACGATCTTGGTGGTCTCTTCTTTAAGCTCATCGGTCGAAAGTTTCGACTGACCTTGATCGACGATGAAATCAAACAAAAGCGGGTTTTCGGGATGAATTTTAAGGCCCAACAAAACCGACGGTTGGAATGAACTTGCGCTAATCGACGTGCCAACAATCGGTAGAACTTGACTTCCAGCGGGTGCCGCTACAAGCGAAATCAGAAATGTCAGTACAACAAAACTGCTGATGAATTTCTTATAGTTAATTCCGTTTAAGTTGATGCATATTGCGTACATGCATAAAATATACAATGCACCTTTGAGAAAGCAAATTTACACAATTTTCTTTAAATAAGCATTATTTTAAAATCTCAACAAGCGCCCCACGCAAATCAGGATAAGTAAAATGGTATCCTTTGTCTAATAACCGTCGGGGAACAACATAGGCGCCGCTTAGCAAAAGTTCCTTGCCCATTTCGCCAAAAAGCGCGCGAACCGCAAAACCCGGAAAAGGCAAAACCGCCGGTCGCTTAATGACATCGGCCAAAATTTTTGTAAACTCGCTATTAGTTACAGGCGTTGGCGCTGTAAAGTTAACCGGCCCTTTTGCCCCGCCTTTGATTGTTAAAAAATAAATCATCTGCGGAATTTCACCAAGGGCAATCCAACTGACCATCTGCCTGCCAAAGCCAATGGGCCCGCCCAAACTCAAATAAAACAAAGGCAACATTTTTGCCAAAGCGCCGGCTCGTCGGTCAAGAACAACCCCAAAGCGCATATGGGTAACTGTAATACCAAAAATTTCGGCAGGTCTAGTTGCCAGCTCCCAATCGCGGGTAACTTGCGCCAAAAAACCACTGCCAAAAGCTCCGGTTTCATCAATGATATCTTTTGGCGCTCGATCTCCAGAATAACCAATCGCAGAAGCCGAAAAAAGATACTTAGGCGGACGTTTAAGTTTTCGCAAAGATTCTGATAAAAAACTCGTCGATTCAACACGGCTTTCTAAAATCAACTTTTTATAAGCGGGCGTCCACTTGTGATCGGCGATACCAGCTCCCGACAAATGAATGACCGCATCATGAGCTTCGAGAGCGTCTAAGTCAATGGTTTTTTTGTACGGATCCCATGCAATACTGCCCGTTGGATTTTTCTTAAATAGCGACGGGCGAACAAATCGAGTGACAGTGTGACCACGCGCTGTTAACCAGTCATAAACAGCAGACCCAATCATTCCACTAGAACCGCTCAAGGCAAATTTCAAAGACATAAATTAACTCTACTTATTTTTTGTTAGAACCAAAATGCATCCCCGGGTCATTTTTCATCGAAAGGGCAATGCGTTTGCGTTCCAAATCCACTTCCATAACAGTGACTTTGACTTTTTGTGAAACTTTGACGATGTCGTTAGGATCGCGGACAAAACGATCTGACATTTGGCTAATATGCACCAACCCGTCTAAGTGAACGCCAATATCTACAAAAGCACCGAAGTTTGTGATATTCGTCACAATGCCGGTTAATTTCATGCCGAGTTTTAAATCTTCGGGTTTCTGTATCCCATCCGCAAAACGAAAAACTTCAAACGTCGCACGCGGGTCGCGCCCAGGCTTTGATAATTCGGCCATAATGTCTGACAAGGTCGGAAGTCCGATGGTATCGGTTACATACTTTTCTAATTTAATTTTTTGCCGCAGAGCATCTTGCGATAAAAGTATGCGCAAAGAACAACCCAAATCCCGGGCCATCGCATCAATAATCGGATAACTTTCGGGATGAACAGCGCTGGCATCCAATGGATTTTCGCCGTCGCGAATGCGCAAAAAACCCGAGGCTTGCTCAATGGCTTTAGCGCTTAATTTTGTAACTTTTACAAGTTGTTGACGAGAAACAAAAGCCCCATTGGCGTTTCGATAATCAATAATCGCCTGCGCCCGTGAAGGCCCAAGGCCGGAAACGTAGGTCAACAACTGTTTGCTGGCAGAATTAAGTTCTACGCCAACCAAGTTGACGCAACTGACAACAATATCATCCAAGCTTTGCTTTAAAAGCGCCTGATCAACATCATGCTGATATTGTCCGACCCCAATCGATTTAGGATCAATCTTAACCAGCTCGGCTAATGGGTCCATCAGCCGACGACCAATCGAAATCGCTCCGCGCACCGTAACATCCTGGTCTGGGAATTCTTCGCGCGCAACGTCAGATGCCGAATAAATCGAAGCACCACTTTCATTGACAGAAACAATTTGAATGGTCGTCGGTAAACCGGCAGTACGGACAAAATTTTCGGTCTCGCGGCTGGCCGTACCGTTACCAATGGCAATAAACTCAATGCTATGACGCTGGCAGAGCATTTTAAGCGTACGGGCGGCTTCCCCAACTTCAAAGGCAGAGCCCGTCGGAAAAATTGTTTCATTAGCCAAAAATTTTCCCTGCGCATCCAAACAAACGACCTTACAGCCCGTGCGAAAGCCCGGATCAATGGCCATAACCGGATGCGCACCTAAGGGAGACGCCATCAAAAGCTGGCGCAAATTTTCGCCAAAGACCCGTATCGCTTCTTTGTCGGCTGTTTCTTTGGTGATCAAACGGACTTCGGTTTCCATCGAATAGGACAAAAGCCTCTTAAAAGAATCGGAAATCGCCTGACGGACTTGATCCGAAGCATCATTTTTCCCGACGATAAATTGCGCATCTAAAATCGCCAGCGCTTCATTTTCGGGAACAATCACTTTGAGCATCAGAACTTCTTCTTTTTCGGCACGGCGAACAGCCAAAAGCCGATGAGACGCAACCGCCTTAACGGATTCTTGCCACTCAAAATAATCCTGATAATTCTTGCCAGTTTCTTCTTTTCCTTTAATAACTTTGGCACTAAATACACCTTTTTCAAAATATAATGCCCGGATCTTTTCGCGCGCTGGCGCATTTTCGTTGACCCATTCAGCGATAATGTCCCTTGCGCCAGCTAAAGCATCAGCAATAGTCTCAACCTTTTTCTCAACGTCAATATACTTGGCCGCTTCTTTCTCGACGTCAAAATTGTTCTGTTCAAAAATAAGTTTAGCCAATGGCTCCAAACCTTTTTCTTTAGCCACAGTGCTGCGCGTGCGACGTTTCGGCTTATAGGGCAGGTACAAATCCTCAAGTTCGCTTAACGTTTGAGCGGCTAAAATCTTTTCTTTTAGCTCGTCGGTAAGTTTGCCCTGTTCTTCGATTGAAGCGATGATGACCGCACGGCGCTTATCTAATTCGCGCAATTGCAAAAGCCGGTCACGAATAGACGTTACGGCAACTTCATCCAGACTGCCGGTGGCCTCTTTGCGGTAACGGGAAATAAAAGGAACCGTTGCCCCACCATCTAAAAGCTCGACGGCAGAAGCCACATTGGCCGGCCGCAAGCCAAGTTCGGCGGCAATTTTTTGAATATAAAATTGTTCACGGGTCATTATTCTTTATCTTTCTTTTCAAATGCTAAAACAAAGAACGGAACCCTTTTCTACTTTTAGGTTCCGCGCTTATTTTTACAGATCTTTACAAACTTACTAAAACTGCACACCTAAACGCAGTCCAAAACTTGTCATATAACTTGCCGGTTCGTATAAAGGTTTATAATCACTCTTATCCGGGTAAACAGAGTACCAATTTTTACCATCCGCACTTGTGCTCCATGAAACACTTGAATCTGTTTTTGATATCTTCCAAAGTTCAAAAAATGGTTCAGCAAATACATTATACAAAACGAATTTTTTTATAACTTTAAACGATGTTTTAAAACCAAAACCACCCCTAAATTTCAAATTAGAAGAATCGCTGATTTTAACTTGCACTGGATCTCCTGTGTCAGCATCCGTTACTGTGTAAATGCCCGGAATTTCAGAAAGTTCAAATTTGGCATCCCCATAGACGAGAATATCACCTTCTAACTTAAAGCCAATATCCCAATCACCATTAATCCGTTTTAAAGTTTCAAAACCAATAGGCACATAATAATAGTCATACGTATTTGTGTAGGAGCCATAATCATATAGCAAATCATCGAACCAACCTCCAGTTTTATCCTCAACCCGACGGTAACCAAAACCAACGTAAGGCGTCACCATAAACGTTTCATCCTGGCTTAAAAAATCATAGCCGGCCAAAACGCGAAAATTTCCTTGCCAAATATCTTTATCTTTCAATTTGCCGGTCGCATATGAATCATAATCGACACTCCCAAAGGATAACTCGCCTTCAAGGCGGGCAAAAGTAAAAAATGGATTGCCTTGAATTTCCCTTAAATCTTTAAAATTATGAATCGGATATGGAGAAATCTTACGATACGTATAGGAAAGATATCCTCCCCACATCCCCCCGGATTTTTCAACTTGATTGCTCACATCATAAAGAAATGAATAGTAATAGGGAAAGTTTTCATCCGTTTCGTAATTATAGGATGCATATTGCAAAGCTAATTCGACTTTTTTAAGCCGCTCGCGGTCAATTTTGTTTTCGGACGATTTTGTTTCAGCAGGAGATTTAAAAGTCTCGACAAAAGACTCCTGTTGAGTCGTTACTTGTTCATCAAAATTTTCACTTGATTCTTGAAATTCGTTTAATACTGGAGACTCTTGAGTTTTTTGTTGAAATTCGATGCGACGGGCCGCGGCATTAAGCTCGCGATTAATCAACTCTTCGCGTCCATCATCTTTTGGCGTCGGGACATCGGCAAAGGCATACGGCAAACAAACAAAAAACATCAAAAAAAACAATTTTATTCTCATGCCAAAATCCCTAGAAAAGGCACACTAGCCCTACATTAAATGAAAACGAATCCCAGTCTACAACATTTAATTGTGTCTCACCAACATATCCATTACTAAAAAAAGTACGGTCAACCCCATGATCTGTTTGATATTTATAATAATCCACCGAAAACTTTGCCAGCCAATTTTTACTTAATTGATATCCTAGACCCGCTGTAATAACATACCCATCTGCATCAGCTTCGTGTTCATAACTCTTCGGATGCTTAAAATCACTGCGCAAGTTCCAGTCGGCTTGCGCATAATAATCCATCAGGTGATATTCAAAACGAAGCGAACCAGTCAATTTTTGTATCGTTACATCCATCTGGGCCCCAAACCATGGGCCATCCCACTCTGTTTCATACTTATTGTTAAGACCGCTAAAAGGACCCAAACCATAAATATTGTACGGATCGTAAGTCTGATTTCCGTCGTTCATCCTTAAATTTTGTGCGTTATAAGCATACCCCGCCAATGGAGTAAAACTCCAATGCTCAACGGGCAGTGAGTCAAATAATTCTTCAAAATTAACCCTGTACCCTATCCCGCCAGAATAATCATTCATTGTTCCCTTGTCTGCCCCATTATTCGATCGAGAAAATTCATCGACACGATTATCTGAAAGATAATCTGAATCCTGATTATCCCCTGAAAAAACTCTCGCATAACCCGCACTACCTTCAAAAACAAAATGATCAGCCAAAACAACCTCACCTTTACCCTGAATTTGAGCACTTTGAATATTATCCCATGTCAGTTCAGAAAGAATATTTGGACTCGTCCCATCGGAGAGCCCTGCAATACTAAATTGTAAATTATCTTGCCGATAGCCAGAAAGAACTTCAAACTTTGTTTTAATAAATTGCGGCGCGTCAGCGTCTGCACTAATCCGTAGAGCCGTATTTTCATCGGCAACAGTTTCATCAGCAACAGTTTCATAAACATTTTGTTCAGTAGTATTTGGATCGACGGGATTTTGCTCGACACTCTCAGAAGAATCGGTATAGCAAAGATCCGCCCAAGAATAATTCTTGCCGCTTTCATGGACTTTTGTAATGCAATCTAACTCTCTTTGAATAACTGCATCGCGATCATTCTCTTGGGCAAAAGCAAAAGAAGAAATTAAAAAAACAAAAAGTATTGGAACAAGATATCTTTGAAATTCTTTAATCACAGACTTTTTTCCCTTAAAACTTTGCCCCCATATTTAATCCATATTCCCATGTCTTATTATCCGGTTCAGTCCCAGCCTGGCAAAGATCACCCTGGCAAGTAAGACTTCCGTTATTTGTTATAAATGAAACCTCTGAATCATCAATATGCCAATATCTCACAAAAGGTTCAATAAATCTGTCAAAACTGTTCGTTTTTCGCATAAAACGCACTGATGAACGCCACCCAATACCTCGCTCTTGTGTATTTTCGAGCTCGTCATATCCAGCATTAACCCCATTTTCGTCAACCATATCTTCCAGATGACTATGCTGTTTTCCCCAAACAAAGAAATCCACTTCATTCTTAAGTGAGACAAACCAACCCACAGCCAACTGCTTTTGTACCTCAATACCCAAAGGAATATACACGTAATGAGATTCACGATCATAACCACTGTAATATTGCTGACCATCAACTACGCTAGCCGGATAATCGGAAAGTTGATTATAAAGGTAACGATACCCAAGCCCACCATAAGGAGTAAGCAAAACATTATTCACTAAGGGGATTTCTAAACCAACTAAACCGCGTGTTTCAAAATTCCAATCTGGAATACCATGCCACGTTCCACTTCCTTCATATTCAACTTCGCCATAAGTAACACGACTTTCAAAACGAAAAATATTAAGTTTATCAGTCTGGTGTAAAAAGTCATCCCAAGTTTTAATCACAGGATTATTTGAAGCACGATATTGATAAGCGCCTAAAAGCCCACTCTTAATCCCTGTAACTTTTACACCAATATTTTCGGTATATTTATAGCCGTATAACTCTGTTCCCAATTCAAATTGATGCTTGCTTCTGTAATCATTTTCGAAAGACTCCGGACTGTTTATAGATCTACTAGCCGTACTTGACAATTGTTGTCTTTGACCAAGTTCATCTATATTTGATTTTTGTTCGATATCCGACTCAACTTGATTATTTATTGCATGAAAATTTTCTTGCGTAGGGTCTTTAGTCGCTTCATCCAAAACTGAATCTTTTTGTTTTGCACCAAGTTCATCCTTACTCGAAAACCCCACAACTTCGTGATGGCCTCTTTGTTCAAATCTATGAAAATTTTCTTGAGATTGTTCGGTGCCTTCGACACGGGCCTGATCAATGGCATCCTGAAGCTCTTTAATTATGATCTCATCGCGAGTCAAACTGCTCTCATCGGACGCCGTACTTTCATCCGATACCGTACTTTCATCAGCGCGCGCATCAATCACGAAAAACGAAAAAACCACAAACAACAACAGATAGCGGCAAATAGTTTGCATGACACAATCCTTTGGGAAAAATTAGTTTTGTGGTGAATTTTTATTCAGTATACGTGCGCGCAAAAACAAATCAAAGACTTTTTTGGAAAAAAAATACTTACGGGCACAGTGCGGCTAACTCTAAAAAAGAAGTGATATTAAACAATTTATTTTTCAATCCAGATCTTAATGTCATAACCAACCCCAGTCCCAGACTCACGGACCAAGGCATCGGCAGATGCATTATAAACAAAGGTATTCATGACACGTTCTCCCGACATAAATTCAAGAGTCTTGTCATCTTTAATCCGCCAAGCATTGGCATGACATTCATTACATTCGATGGATCCGTCGGACAAAAATTTAACATAATGTTTATCGGCACTGTCGCTAAAAACACTCGAATAAATACGAAAATTATTATTGACCAACACGTCCTCTGTCAACGGTTGAGCCAAAGCGCTGGGTGTACTTTGAACTCCGGGGATACTGCTGCAAGAAATTGCGCTAAAAAGCAAACCAAACCCTAACATCAACGCGAGAATAAATTTGTACATAAATTTTCCTTTCTGAAAGTTAACGTCTAGTAAAATCTACTGCAATTCCCTTTACAACGCAAACATTTTTAATTATTTGAAACATTAAAAAAACGGAGTACTTGTTCGTCGGAGCCTGACAAGCACTCCTATTTCTTTTCTAAATTTGAGCCAACCTTCTTCGCATTCGGGTTTGGCGGCGCCGCACTCGCGGCCTCGCTTATCGCTCGGCTTTCGCTCGTTACGGCATCCGTAAACTTTTTCCTTATCGGAAAAAGTTTACGGAGAGGTCGGGATTCGAACCCGAGGACCCAGTTTCCCAGGTCAACTGCTTAGCAGGCAGCTCCGTTCGGCCACTCCGGCACCTCTCCAGTACGTCAAACTAACAAAATTTGCCTCTAGAAAACTGGATAGGTCGTACCACACGCGAAGCACTTTGGCCACCTCTCCAGTACATCAAAAACAACTTTTTCAAAATCACTAGAAAATCTGGCAAGAGCACCGAAAGCCCCTGCTTTCGGCACTTCGCGCTAAACCTCGAAGGTTTGCGCTACGTCGTAACACCTCTCCAAATTTCGAAAAACCCATCCCAACCCAACAAAATATTGGTATAGCCTAATCTAGTCTTACAATTTCTGCAAGGGTTTTCTATTTCTTCCCCTACTTTGGTGAGTTGTAACTCATAGTGCGACAAAATTTGATCTTTTCAAAAAACTGTCA
>CAZNNZ010000021.1:13317-18510 GCA_964574575.1 uncultured Planctomycetales bacterium | reverse complement strand
GCTATCTTTTTTTGGTTTCCAGCTGTTCTTGGCACTTTAAACATGTCTCAACGTAAGGAATAGCTTTTAAGCGTGCGGCACTGATCGCTTTTTTACAAACCGAACAAAGACCAAAGGTTTTGTTCGCAATACGCGCAAGTGCTGCTTCAATACGATTTAGAAGTTCCCGATCATTGGAAGCTAACCCAAGACTAAATTCACGATCATACATATCAGTGGCCACATCGGCAATGTGCATCGAATGGCTCGAAACATCCCCACCATTATCTTTATTATTCGCAGAATTAACGGCCGCCATATTTTTGATGTCATGGACGATATTTTCTTTGCTCTTTAAAAGCGCTTTTTTAAACTGCTCATTTTTATTCTTAGCGATTTTTTTCTGGGGCATCCTGAAACTCTCCTTTGAGTTAGTGAACCTTTGTCAAAAAAGCAATTTTCCTTTTATTTACTCGGCCAAAATCCTGTAGACGACCGGACTACAACGCTCACAAAGTGTCGGATGTTGGCTATCTTTTCCAACATGCACACTATAATTCCAACAGCGGCTGCATTTTTCGCCCAAAGCTTTCTCAATTACAATTTCGGTCTGGGCAAAGAATTCGCTTAATCCCGCCTTAATCTCGGCAACTTTTTCAATTCTAACCTGCGACACTATTAATAGAGAAGCAAGCCGCGAATCCAAACCTTGCAAATATTCCAAATCCCGTGGACTAGCAGACCTAAAGACCACCGCCGCCGCCAATGGACTGCCAATTTCACCAACCGCACGCTTATCTTCCAGCGCTTTCATCACAAAAGGCCGCAATGCCAAAAAAAGTTTATACTTTTCTTCAACCTGCAAAGCCTCGGTATCTTTCCACTCTGAAGGTAGCGCCAACCAGTTTAAAAGATGAACACTTCCAAGTGCTTTGCTATCAGCGTCTTTAGGCATTGCAGCAAAAACTTCGTCGCTGGTAAATGCCAAAATCGGCGCGAGCAAACGCGTCAAATGATTCAAAATATGATAAAGAACCGTCTGGCCAGAGCGTCTTTCCGGCGATTTTGCTTGTGAAGTATACAAGCGATCTTTTAGGATGTCAAGGTAAAAGCCCGAGAGTTCATCGTTGCAAAATGAGTAAATCGCCTGATAAACTTTCGGAAAATCAAAGGCCTCATAAGCTCTGTGCACAGTCTCCAAAACACACGCCAAGCGATAAAGACCCCAGCGGTCAATTTCTAAAAGCTCATCATAGGCAACAATGTCTTTGTCTGGATCAAAACCGTTTAAATTTCCCAAAAGATAGCGCAGGGTGTTACGAATCTTTCGATACGCGTCAATCAGGCGCTCCAAAATTTCTTTAGAAAGCCGAATATCCTCACTGGTATTGCTTGCGGCCACCCAAAGTCTAAGAACATCTGCGCCATAATTTTTAAGAACATCATCGGGCGAAACGACATTGCCCAATGATTTGGACATTTTGCGCCCCTGACCGTCAACGACAAAGCCATGCGTTAATACCGCGCGAAACGGCGCTTGACCCTCCAGAGCCACCCCAGGAATCAAAGAGGACTGAAACCAGCCACGATGCTGGTCGGAGCCTTCCAAATAAAGATCCACCGGCAATTTTTGATGCAACATTGGCCCGACAACGGCTTGATGACTGACCCCCGAATCAAACCACACATCCAAAATATCAAAAGTCTTTTCAAAATCTGCCTTACCGCAATCGGAACACACAAAGCCTTGCTGTAAAAATTCTTTAACGTCTTTACTAAACCAAATGTCCGTTCCTTCATTTTTAACTTGGTCAGCAAAAAGCTTCATGACCTGTGGATAAAGTTTGTTCTCGCCGCAACCTTTACACAAAAGTGCGGGAATCGGCACACCCCAATGCCGCTGACGCGACAAACACCAATCAGGCCGTGTGACCACCATTCCTAAAATCCGCTCTTCTCCCGCCTGCGGAATCCACTGAACATCTTGTTTAATCACATCTTTAAGACGAGCACGCAAATTTTCGTGATCAATTTTAAGAAACCATTGTTTGGTCGCACGAAAAAGAACCGGTTTTTTGCAGCGCCAGCAATGGGGATAAGAATGCGAAATATTTTCACTTAAAAAAAGGATGCCGCGCTCTTTTAAATCAGCAATAATATTTTCGTTGGCCTTAAAAACATACTGCCCGGCAAATTTCTTGGCTTCTGACGTAAAAACACCTTGATCATTAACCGGCATAAGAATCGGCAAATTATTTTTACGCCCCGCTTCAAAATCTTCCTGCCCGTGTCCCGGCGCTGTGTGAACAAGACCAGTGCCGTCTTCTTTGGTCACATAATCGACGGTAATGACGCGGCAGGGAACATCCATGCCAAACGGATGCGCATAAACCAAACCTTTAAGTTCATCACCGCTGACTTGCTTTAGGATTTTCCCGACGACATTGCCTTTTTGAAGAACAGCTAAAGCCAAAGTGCTTTCGATGACCAAAATTTCACTGCCAGTATCCACAAAAGAATATTGATAATTATGATGCACCGCAACCGCGACGTTAGCCAGCAAAGTCCACGGTGTGGTCGTCCAGATCAAAAGATATAAAGGCTTGCCGGCCGGTAAAAACTTTAACGTGTCCGTGCTTTTGACTTGAAACTTGACATACACCGACGGCGAAGTGTGGTCCTCATACTCAACTTCAGCTTCTGCCAACGCAGTTTCGCAGGTGCCACACCAGTTGACCGGCTTAAGCCCACGATAGACATAACCTTTTTCAACCAAACGAATGAAAGAATTGAGAATCCAATACTCGTAACCAGTGGCCAGCGTCAAATACGGATTTTCCCATTCTCCCATAACACCCAAACGTTTAAACTGCTCACGCTGTAGCCCAACATATTTCATCGCGTAATCGTGCGCCATCTTACGAAAAACCACACTTTCAACTTCTGATTTTCGTTTTTTAAGGTCTTTAAAAATCTGATGTTCAATCGGCAAACCATGACAATCCCAACCGGGCACATACAAGCTATCAAAGCCCTGCATGGTTTTGGCTTTGACAATAATGTCCTTTAAAATTTTATTGAGCGCATGCCCGATATGAATATTGCCATTGGCATACGGCGGCCCGTCGTGAAGTGTATACGTTTTTTTGCCATTGGACTTAGCGCGAATCTTTGAATACAGCCCGTCTTTTTCCCATTGAGCCAAAACACTGGGCTCTTTTTGGGCAAGATTGGCTTTCATGGAAAAATCGGTTTGCGGGAGATTTAGCGTTTTTTGATAATCAATTTGTTCCATTAAAAAAATTCCAATTCTCGTTTTTTATTTTCAAGAATAGCGTGCGGCGCCGTCATAATCGCATGCTGACGGGCGTCTGATGCAGAAAACTTGGTCAAAGCCCCAATGCGAGGAAGAGCTAACTGCAAAATCTTTTTGGCATTCTCGATATTTTTATGTAAATTTGCAACAACCATTTCCACTGTGACGTCCTCGGTCGATTCGCGCCAGCAATCATAATCAGTGACTGCGGCAAGTGTCGCGTAAGAAACTTCCGCTTCACGCGCCAACTTAGCCTCGGTAGCTGTCGTCATGCCAATAATATCCATTCCCCAACTCCGATATAAATTAGACTCTGCTCTCGTCGAGAACTGCGGGCCTTCCATATTGACATAGGTACCTTTTTCATGCACAGAAATTTTAAGCTCCTTAGCTGCATCAATAAGAATTTTGCGCAGCTCCGGCGAGAAAGGATCCGCGACCGACACATGTCCGACAACCCCGCCTTCAAAAAAAGATGTCTTGCGATGACGCGTCAAATCCACAAACTGATCAGCCACCACAAAATCCATCGGCTTTAATTCTTCTTTAAGACTTCCACAAGCCGAAACAGAAACAATCGCCTGCGCCCCTAACTTTTTCATACCAAAGATATTGGCACGATAATTGATTTCCGTCGGAGAAATCGTGTGGTCCTTGCCGTGACGCGGCAAAAATATAACGTCTATGCCGGCTAATTTTCCGGCAATAAAATTTCCGGAAGGCTGACCAAACGGAGTAAAAATCGAAACCTCTTCAATCTTTTCAATGCCTTCAATCTTGTATAAGCCGCTGCCACCGATCACACCGATTTTTGCCATAAAGATCTCCGTTGATTAGATTGGCTGTTATTTGCTAAGCTCTACGGCTCAATTGTTTGGCGCCTCTATGGCGCTATTCGCCTTAAGAGCTTACCAAATAACAGCCAAATAATTAAAATACACCTAACGTGCGTTTATCGCGCTAATTCTTTCGCACGTACTTTGGCCGCACAAACGGCCTCGGCAAACATTTTTTTAAAATCACAGCTTGTAAAAACATCCAAAGCCGCCTGTGTGGTCCCGCCTTTTGAAGTAACCTTAGCGCGCAATTGACCGGCCGGTTCTTTGCTTTGCAAATACAAATTAACACTGCCAAACAAAGTCGCATCGACGAGCTTTTGCGCTGTTTCAAGTTTAAGTCCAGCTTTTTGCGCGGCGTTTAAAAAGCATTCGACAAAAAGAAAAACATACGCCGGCCCACTGCCAGAGACAGCCGTCACAGCATCGATCAATTTTTCGTCGACAATAACCGTTTGGCCGATATTGGCAAAAATCTTTTCTGCTATTTGCAAATCTTTGGCCGTCGCCTGCTTACCCTTACATAAAGCGGTAACCCCCTGCCCAATCTGCGCAGGCATGTTAGGCATTGTGCGAATAATGCGTACACTTTTTCCTAATCGTTTTTCTAAAAAATACGTCGTTAATCCCGCCGCGATAGAAATCACTAATTTTTTTGATGTCAAAAAAGTTTTTATCTGGTCTAAAACACTTTCCATATCCTGCGGCTTAACGGCAAGAATAATGACGTCGGAGTTTGTAACTAAATCTTTCAAATCTAAACAAACAGCCCCAAATTTTTTCTTCAAAAAACTCGAACGCGCCGCATCCTTTTCGCAGACAGCGATGCGGTATTTCTTAAAAGTGCGGCTGATAATCGCCGCCCCCATATTCCCCCCACCGATAATTCCGAGTTTTAACATATTATCCTCCATCCCACTTCGCTCAATTCTTTCGCTCCGGGGATGAATTCGCACTTACGATTTACGTCAAACCGTAAATCGTGTGCTCATTCAAAAATCGCCCGACCGACGCGGACCATATTCGCGCCCTCTTCAATGGCTATCGGAAAATCCCCGCTCA
>CAZNNZ010000021.1:0-13307 GCA_964574575.1 uncultured Planctomycetales bacterium | reverse complement strand
CATACCCATCGACAGCCACTTCATCTGTCCGCGCCCTTTTTTTGCCAAAAGAGTTTTAGCCTGATCACGCAAATGGCGTAAACTTGCAAACGCCGCTCGAACCTTTTTTTCATCGTCGGTCAAAGCTGCCATGGTCATCAAGCCTTGCACATTAATATTTTTAAAATCCGCCGCCTGATCGATAAGTTCCAGCGCCTGAGATTGTTCCACGCCCGATTTCTGCTGTTCATCAGAACAATTAACTTGGATCAAAATATCAATAACTTTATTATGTTTTTCGGCTTGTTTTTGAATTTCCTCGGCCAACTTTAAACTGTCCACCGATTGGATCATATCAAAAAGCTCGACAGCAAACTTGGCTTTATTCGTCTGCAAATGGCCAATCAAGTGTTTTATAACTTGACCGGGTGCAAATTTAAGAAACGAAAATCTCTGCTGCGCATCTTGCACGCGGTTTTCGGCGATATTCGCCAGACCCGCATCAATGGCCTGCTGGACTTTGGCCAAATCCGTGTATTTAGTGACACCAATTAAAACAACTTCCTTAGGATCACGTCCGCATTTTTGGCAAGCTTGAGCTATCTGGTCGTAAATTTTGTCTAAACGCTCTTTCATAAGGCCATAAAGTAACATAAAGCACAACGAGGGTCAAAGTGTTTTCTTAAGACTTGTTATCGATAAAGCGCTGACCTTATCGCTGATCGGATAATTTTCTTTCCCCGGATAAACAACCCAAAGATGCGCCAAAGAGAGCTCTGCTAAAGCTAAACGCATCGAAGACGTCAAACAAGGAGCTTGGCTATATTTAACCTCGACTCCATAAAGTTTACCCTTTCGTTCAAAAACCAAATCCAATTCTCCACCGGTATGAACTCCCCAAAAATAAGCGCCGTCTTCCTTAATTTGCAAACGATTGATAATCTCTTGTAAGGCAAAACCTTCCCACGAAAAGCCAAGTTTAGGATGAGACAAAACATCATTTTTATCTTCTAAAGACAATAGCGCGTGCAAAATTCCGCTGTCACGAAAATAAATTTTAGGCCGTTTAATAATCCGTTTTTTCGTATTGTAATGCCACGGCCGCAATTGACGAACCATAAAAGTCCCGGAAAGAAGGTCTAAATATCGCTGTGCAGTGTGATCCGAAACGCCTAAACTATGCCCAATTTCAGAAGCGTTAAAAATCTGGCCATGATAATGCGCCAGCATACTCCAAAAACGGCCTAAAGATTTTGCCGGAATTTGTAACCCCAACTGTGGAATATCCCTCTCTAAAAATGTCGCAATAAAATCCTGGCGCCATTGGTAAGAAGCTTTTTCGCTGGACGCTAAAAAAGACCTCGGAAAACCTCCCCGAATCCACAAGCGCTGTGACTTCTCCGACGTAATATGCTCAAGCGAAAACCCGCCGACTTCGCAATAGCTAATGCGTCCCGCTAAAGATTCAGAACTTTGCCTAATCAAATCCCGTGACGCACTGCCTAGAATCAAATACTTTGCCTTAGGCGCGCTATCAGCCAAAACTCTCAAAACCGGGAAGAAATCCGGCTTACGCTGAATCTCGTCGATAACAACCAATCCTTGGACGCCTTCAAGCGCAAGAAGCGGATCATCGAGCCGCTTAAGATCACGGGGGTTCTCGAGGTCAAAAAAAGTAACTGGACATTTTGTTTCTTGAGCTAATTGATAGGAGAGTGTTGTTTTACCGCATTGGCGTGGGCCTAAAATTGCAACCACAGGATAGCCTTTAAGCCGCTCTCGCAACAGTGCGATTTCTGACGATCTTTGAATATCCATGCCAAAAGTGTACCATGAAAATTCGACATGTCAATTCGAATTTTCATGCCATAACCGAAAACGTCTCTGCGAACAGCCGTTCAAATGTTTAAGGCGACGCAACGCTTACAAAAAGCGTACAGTCCTTTGCGGGCGCGGCAATCCCTAGCCCTGTAATTGTGAAAATTTTATATCATTAACCATACTGGCCATAAAACAATCTTTCATTTTTCTAAAGCTATAACTTTCAAATCTATTCTTCAAACGCAACTTTGGGATCTAGAATCTCTGTCATAATAAAATCCAATGGACGTAAAAATGCGGCGATAATCCGGGCATTTTCAAAGGGCATTTTATGGTCAATAAATGAACTTAATTCCATCGTGCGCAGATTGTAATACACGGCATTAATTTTTTGGGCTTTAAAGGTTTTGTCCAGATAATGAAAATAAAGCGGAATCTGAAAAGAGACAACCACATCCCGAATATTTTCACGCGAAAATTCAAGAGTCTCAATCTGTTGTATCGCTTTGGGCATCGGATCAATAGCACCGGTTTTGTAATCTAAAATCATCACCGTTCCATCTTCGAGCTCATCAACGCGGTCAACGCGATAAACAAAATTAATCGTCCCGCAGGAGAGCGTAATTTGGTCTTCAAACTTCTTCTCTATATAAAGAATCTGTTTGACCTGCCTTTGTTCTCGGGCCGCTTCCTTTTGTAAAAAACGCTCTAAGCGTGCATCCAAAACTTTTCGCAAAAGAAAAGCGTCTGACCGATGCCCTTTGCCAAAACTTGCCGCAAATCGTTCATCCAAAATCTTTCTAAAATAGCTCTTGAATTTTTCATCGATAACCGGCTTTTTACCGATAAAGTTTTTGAACGTGTCTTCCAGTAAATCATGGATACAAACCCCCACTTGCCGGTTTTCGGGCTCCTCTAAAAGATCTTCCTTAGGCCGCAGGCCTAAAACATAACTGTAATAAAATTCAATGGGACTGCGCAAATACGTATTGATGCTGGAGGCCGAATAACGATAATTTCTTAAAAAACTGATCATCTTTGGCGTTTTGAAAATCTGCACATGCCGCGGCAAAACCTTGGCGCTAAAACTTGGGAACATAACATCAACTGCGTCTAATGAATTTTGTTTCTTTTGTTTTTCCCAGACAAGCTCCTCAACAAAACGGCTTTTTTCTTTTTGAGAATTTTCTTCATACACCAGATGCACCGCTTTGGCCGCAGAAATAAGCCGCATAAATTGATAGCGCTGGATTTCCTCTTCCTGCTCTATGCGGTCAAGCCCCAAAGAAAGCATAACTTCCCGCGGAATAAGCGGCTCATAAACATTGAGCTTGGGCAAAACGCCTTCATTGGCGTCTAAAACAATGACGTGTTCAAAACAAAGGGCGCGGGTTTCAAATAATCCCAAAATTTGCAAACCCTTAAGCGGAGAACCGCTAAAGGCAACAATCTCGCGATCCATCTGCGAGGCAAAAATCTTAAAAATATCTTGCTGTGGGAAGGTTTCCTGCCGAAATCCCAAATTTTCTATGGTCTCTTTTAGGACAATCATCTTTTCCGCAATCTTTAAATTTAGCGGATAGGCGCGCAAAAAACTTTTCTTAAGCATGAGTGTCAATGTCGCATCAAGGCACAAAGAAAACTGCGCAAAATTAGAAACCTCTTGCCACTGGCTAAAAGCACTCTCACATATCGACGACAAAATTCTTTTTAACTCTTCAAGCGTTATCTTAATGCCCATGCCCAAAAGCGTCTGTTGTGCTTGGATATAAATTTCTTCTAAACTTAATAACTGCGCCGGATCAATAAAAAGATGTCCGGTCAGCTCTCCTGTCGTCATACCGGTTAACATTTCTTCAATTTTGTGAATCAAAACGCGAGCAACAACTCCACCTTGGCCAAAATCCAAATTTTTCATCAAAGGATGACGCAAAACACGCAAAAAATCCCGGCTGTAATAACTCTTTCCATCACGCGACGCCTGCGCTTTAAAAATAAAATCCAAAAGGCTGTAGAGTGAACTGCGTTTTAAAGGATATCCCATCGAAATATTAAATTCTTTGACCAGCGCAGTAATCTCAGAAAGCAGTGGAATAATATGATCCGCATCCGGCAAAACAATGACCGATTTATCAGGAGAATCAATTTTTTTAAGAATTTCGCAAACTGTCGCGACCTGCGAATGCCCGTCGAAAGCAGAATAAAGTTTAAGCTCAAAATTTAAAGGCGAAAGGGACTTCTTCTCGTGGATTGTTTCTCGCAAAAACTCTGCGGTACGCTTTAAAGTCGGCCAGCGTTCTTGTTCGCCCTGAAAAACAAAAGACGCTAAGCTGCGCTCATAAAGATTTTTGACAAGCGCCGCTTCACTCTGATGGAAATAAAAGAAATTGCAAAAAATAATCTGGTCAAATTCAGAAAAATCACACGAGCCAACAGCCTGCGACGCAAAACGGTAAAGAAACCCGCGGGAAAAATTTTTGTTTTGGCTCATAGAGGCATGAAAAGCTTTGCGCAAAAGCACAATACTTTCTAAAAGCTCATTGATCTCTTGCGCCACCGCATAACCGATTTGAGCATTCGCCTGAATATTACGCAATTTGTCGTCAGCAACATTTTCCAAATCCACATGATCAATAAAACTTAGGATTTCACGGGCCCACGGCAAAAACTGCGCAAAAGTTTCGCGGCCTATCAAAATGTGCGGCGCATGCGTTTTGGTTAATTGATAAAGAAGATAACACTGGTCAAGAGCATGAGAGCTTTTAAAATTTTCTTGTTTACGCGCAACAAAGCTTACAAATTCATCCATCGAAAAAAACTTAGGCGGATAAAAACTCGTTGCCATCTTTTGGCTAAGCTGACGCCCAACAAAAAGACTTGGGCGTTTTCCGCCAAAGACAATGGCCAAACGGCTTAAATCTTTTCCCAACTTTCCATAATGCTCATCGATATAATCGCCAAGCTCTTTGATAAAGTCCTCGCCAAAATCAAGCGTCTTAATATTTCCCATTTAAATAACTTCCTCAAAAGTCGCTTCATCTAGATAAAGCAAAAACCCTTTAACTTTTTTATTCGGTTCAATCTCACGAATGATAGCCAGATACTCTTTGACCTGTTCTAAAAACTTTTCTTTGCCTTCGCGAGAACTTTTATAATCCACAACCCAAATTTCGTTTTCTTTAACAATAAGCCGGTCAACCCGGCGCAGGACGCCGGCGCGACTGACTAATTGCTTTTCGACAAAAATATCTCCATCGGGCACAACAAAGAAATGTTCAAGAGCTTGTGTATTTAAAATACGCGTCAAATTCGCCTGATAAATTTTCCAATCTCCAATCTGCGGATATTGCGCCTGCGCTTGTTTAATGGCCAAATCGATTACCTTGATTTTATCGACGCCATACAAATTTTTAATCCTCGAAAAAAGATCATGCAAAATGACTCCGTGGGCAAGTTCTTGCCGGCGAAAAACATTTGAGGAATCGACAAACTCGTCTTTGAGAAACTCGAGCCAATCATGGTCCCCGGCAGTGGGCAAACCAAGACGGCTTTCTTGTTTTTGCTCGATACTGGAATCATAATTTTGAACGTGCCCTAGTGTAAGACAATCTTGTGGAATCAAAAGTTTGAGCACATTGCTACTGGAACCCATTTTTTCGGGGATAAAAGCATAAAGCTCTTTGCCCGCACGCGTTAAAGCAACGTAAGTATTACACAATTCAGAAATAAACGAAGATACTTTTTGGACACGCTGTATCTCGGCAAGCTTATCGGAAAAACTTAGATATTTCTTTTTGATGCGCAACAACTTTAATTTTTCTTCACTTAAATCGACGATATAACTTTGCTGTCCTAGCCCTCCGCCGCTTGCGCCATGAACTTTCATACCCAAAAACGGAATAATAACAACCGGAAATTCCAAACCCTTGGCCTTATGCATCGTTAAAATTTTAATCGCGTGACTATTAACCACATTGACAAAAAGCTCATCACTTTCAAATGACTCAAAGTGCTCCAAAAAGCAATTGAGGTCACTAAACTCTTCTTCCTTTTCTTTGACCAATTCCAAGAATCGCAAGAAAAACCCATGCTCGTCAGGAAAATTCGCATAAACTGCCAATCGACGAAACAAACTCGCGCTTAATTCATACAGCGGGAAAAGGCCGACATTCTTAAAGAAATCTTCAAAAAACTTTTCCCACAAGGACGGATAGACTTCACGAAAAGCACGGTAGAGATAAAAATTTTTGTTCTCTTTAGGCTGGGATCTTTGATTAAATAAAAAGCTGTGAATTTCTTCGTAAGATAAATCAGAAACTTTGTGAAAAATTTCACCGCCCAAAAATTTTGCAAAACTCAAATTGTCAGTCGGCGAATCTAAAAATCTCAAAAAAGAAACGAGTTCAATAATCAGTGGATTTTCTTTGATATTAAGGGTGCGTTCCGACTCAACAAAAATTCCCTCATTAATAAGCCAACCGGTCAACTCTTCAACTTGCGAATTGCTCCGAGCTAAAATCGCAATCTGGCTATAACTAAAACGCTTCTTTAAATCCGTGATCAAAGACAATAAACGCAGACGTATCTCGTCGCTAGCTTGTGCTTTATTCGACAAAGAAACATACTCAATTTTAACATATCCAGCCTCTTGCCCGTGGGCGACATTTTGCAAAGAGCCATGAAAAATACTTTCCACTTCCTTAATATCCGACGGACTTAAAGGGGCGTTTTCGTTTTCTTCTTGCGCAAGCTGTGCAATAAAACGCCTTAAATTCTCCGGCACAAAAACCCGATTGTTAAAATCCACAATCGCTTTAGAACTGCGATAATTGGTTGCCAAAACAGTAGTCTCAACATTAAATGCACCAAAGCGATCTTTGACTTCATCAAAAAGCTTGACCTCCCCGCCGCGAAACCCATAAATCGCCTGCTTTTTATCGCCGACATAAAACAAAGTCCCGCCGGTTGAAAGCGCCTCTTCGATCATGAGCTCCAAATTTTGCCATTGTAAACGGCTGGTATCCTGAAATTCATCCAATAAATAATGTTCAAAGCGATTGGCCAAACGATAATAAAGCTCCTCTACACTCACCTTTCCTTCATCAAAGAGTTCGCGCGCCCGACGGTTAAGCTCAGGCAAAAAAAGCACATCATCTTTGGCCGCCTGAATATGAAAATCGCGATTGATATGATTAAACACCTCGACATACGGATCAAAGAGGCTATAGGCTTCAAACTCACTTAAATCTCGCAATTGTTTTTGAATCTTCTCCCAAAGCCTCTGTGTATTAGGCAGAACAACAACGCCTTTTGTCACAGGCACATTTTCCCAACTCAAATATTCTGAAACCCGGTCAAAATCAAATCCGTCTTGATATTCGAGAAGAAATCCCTTTAGACTTTCGACAAATCTTTTATGCGTCCCGTCGGGCAAAGAAACCTGCAAATCGCGCAACAAAGAAATGATTTGTTTTTTGCGTTTATAAATTCCATCTGTTTCTAAACTCATCGGCACAAAGTCACGACCGTAAGTATTGCTTTGGCTGTAAAGCGCCGAGAGAAGATCCAACATATCTTTTTTTGGAAACCAGCCTGTTTTATTTTCGAGAAAAAGGTACTGATGCAAAAACCGCGACAAAATCTCATGAAGCGTCTTGTCATCCGATGCTCTATCAATCATGCGGTCAAAACTGTGTTCTAAATATTCAGGATAATTTCTTTTAATTTTAAACCCAGCCGAAAGTCCAATCTTAAAAGAACATCCTGACAAAAGCGCATTGATAAAACTGTCAATCGTCTGCACCTGAAAGAAATTATACCGACGGATCAACTCTTCCATAATGCGCAAGGCCTGTGGCTTTGCCAAAGTCGCAGAAAGATCTACGGGCATTAAAATTTCTTTAACTTGATCTGCCGACATTTTTTCTAATGCAATTTTTTTAAGGAATTCCAAAATGCGGCCCTTCATCGCATAAGCGGCCTTATTTGTAAAAGTGATCGCGAGAATATTGCGCAGCAAAACTTCTTGGGAAACCAAACGAGGCAAAAGTAAAAGCTGTACATACCGCCGTGCCAAGCAATACGTCTTTCCCGAACCTGCAGACGCCTCTACAACGCGCACTTGCGCAGAAGCAAAAACCTCGTCTGATAGTTTTGGCATGATGATATTATTTCTCTTGCAAAGCTTCGATATTCTTTTCGAAGAACTTCGCTTCTTTTTGAAAACCAAATTCTCTACTGATATCCGCAAGCTCTCGATAACGTTTGCGGATATCCATTTTCTTACCCGACGCTAATTTGCGAAGGCACACCGGACATTCCCACAGAGGACGCAAGTCACTTTCATGACGAGAATTACTGCCATTTATGTTGCACTCATAATAAATACAATGATGTAATCCAAATAAATGTGCAATCTCATGCGTTCCAGTCTGAATGGTGCGTCTTAAAAATAAATTGAAATCCTTGGCAATATCGCCGTTGCGATAAATCGACCAAACCCCAATGCGATCTTCAATAGAGGCCTGTCCAAAAACAAAATTCCACCCCTGCCCCGGCCAAAGATCTGCGCTAGTAAACGCAATAAAGCAAAAAGCATCTTTAGGCATGCGTGGCTTTAAAATGTTTTCGATGACCTCGGTGGTTAAAATTTGCGCATCACCGGTTTGTGGATGTATGCGTCGGGCAGAAGCAGATACCACCGACAAATCGATCGGATCACTAAACTTAAGCGGTGTTTGAAAATAAATTTCAATATACCGACTGGTCATTTGCAAAACTTTTTGTTGCTGCGCAGTAAAATCGCCTAAGAGCACGATATATATAAACGGCTTGTCCTGACTGGGCACAGGCGGATTTAAGGCCACGTAATCAGAAAAAGTTTGGCCATCTTCTTGTTGTGTTGCCATCCAATCCGTCGCAGCAGGATCTTTTTTAACTTCATAAAGAGGAACAATCTTTTCAAAAAGCCCCGTTTCTTCTTGACCTTGTGCATACGCTAATGAAAGAAAAACGCCACTCCAACACAAACACCCAAAGAAAAGCAAAAAAACATTCTTTAACATTGTTTAATCCCTCGATAAAAGTAAATTCAAAGTCTGCGCTAAATCAGGATCAACATCTTTCAAATAATTATATTCCCGCCGAGCCGACTCAAAATCTTTGAGCATCGCATAAGCAAATCCCAAATGATAATGCACCAAAACCACATTTTCATCCAAACGCAAAACATCCCGAAAAGCGCGCACCGCACCCTTATAATCTCCAAGCCCAACGCAAAGATTGCCAAGCTCACGATATCCGTCGATAAAATCCGGATTTAAACGAATGACTTTTTTAAAAAACTCCTGGGCATTTTTCATAAGCGTCTGTTCTTTGACCAAAATAAGCCCCAGATAAAACGGGCAAAGATGATCCGCCGGCAAAAGCTCTGTGGCCTTATGCAAAACCTGCTGGGCCTCTTGCCAATGTCCCGCGTGATAACAAGCGATCCCCAAGTCACGGAACACTTCGCCATTTTTAGGCTCCAAATAACTACAGCGACGGAAAGTTTGGACAGCTTGTTCTGTACATCCTGTTTTTTGATATGCTAATCCCAAAAAATATCGGCCCTGCACAGCAATCGGATCAAGTTCCACTGTTTTAAGCAGCGCCTTAATCGCCGCTGTATAATCTTGCCTCTCAAAGTAAATCTGTCCAATAGCAAAATGATATTCTGCTTTATCCGGGACAACAACAATAGCTCGATTTAAGAAATCCAAAGCTTCATCAACTCGTCCTAAGCGCCGATAGGCCAAAGCCAAATTAAAATATCCCTGAGCATCTTTAGGAAGTAAAACTTTTCGACGCACCTTTAAAAACCAAAGGTTAAAATGTATTTCTTTGCTTAATCGGTAAAATTGTTCGCGCACCTCCGGCAATGTCAAATACCCGACGTAAAATAGGAAAGCAACCAAGTTAAAATAACATTTAAAAAAATACCCCCAAAAAAGCGTTTGCCCAAAATAAAACACAGAGCTAACGCCCAACAAAACAAAATGAATAATGCTAAAAACAATAAAAACCGTACGGGCAAATTTGTTAAACAACAATAAACCAAATGCCGAAATAATAACTGACATAATCCAAAAAAAATGAATAGCTAAATCTTCTTTGAGAAAGTTTTGGAATAGATCCATCGGATAAACTGCGGCCAGCGAAATCAAAGGCAGAGCTTTGCGAACAAAAGGTAAATTTGATAAAAATGGAACTTGATAAATAACTGAGAGAACAATAAGGTTTGAAAAAATAACCGCCAAACCAATCAAATAAACGGTTAAAGATTTCTTTTCTTGCTCATCAATCTCAAAAGACAAATTCTGCACGATAAGGTTACTCCTCTTGCAAAAGAAGCACATCCCAAGATTTTAATGCTTTTTCCAAAGCTTCAACACCGACAGCCGCTTTCCCGTTTAAAAAATATGTGGGAGATGATCTGACAGCCAACGATTCACCATAAATTCTGTCGACGGCAATAGTGGCAGTTGTTTCTTGACTTACCAAACAAATTTTTAATTGGTCCTTGTTAAGCCCTGCATCGAACGCGATTGTGTTTAAAATCGGTATTAATCCCGGAAGCCCTGACCATTGATAGTAGCGTTCAAAAAGCAGTGCGACAAAATCACGAAATTTCTTCTGCTGACTGGCACATTGAACGTAACGAATAATCGACAACGATTTATCCTCTTGCGGGAAATAGCGGATCTGCAAAGAAACTGTCTGCGGATGTTTTTGCATAAATTCATAGAGCACTTCTTGGCCACGGATAATTTCGGCCGACTCAAAATCCAAAAACTCGACGATCTTTAATTGTGCGTCCGAACTTCCCCAATCTCGTCCAGCAATCGGTGTTGGCTCTGGGGCATTCCAAAACCGGCGATTAAAATCAATATAAATCATCATCCCAACGCAAACAATAAAAACAAAAATCATAAACCACGCCCGCGCCGCAGGATCACTCTCGGGCCGTTTTTTATGATCTTGAGCCCCAAGCATGGGCTTTTTCATATCAACTGCTCCAAGCGCATTTTAGTTTAATTTGACACAGCATTAGCAGCCGGCGTGCTTATACGAGGAGTAATAAAAATAATATTTTCTAAACGATGAACAACCTTGCTTTGATCGCGAAAGACAGCCCCGACAAGAGGCAAATCACCTAAAAATGGGAATTTTTTTGTGGACTGCGATTTGGTTTGTGTAAATATTCCGCCAATAACCGCGACACCATCCCTCTTGATATGAACTGTCATCGTTGTCCCATTAGAAGAAAGAATACGAAGGTCCACGGCATTGTCCGCTGCCGCCACAAGACTTATAATAAGCCGTGCAGTATAACGGTCTTGTTTCTGACTTGCCTGCGCATCTAAGCTACTCAAGGGATCCATTGTCACTTTGACATTTTGTTCAAAAGCTTTTAAACGCAAATCCACGTCGGATGCATTAGCGATTTTTGCGCCCTGAACCGGAAACATTTTCTTTTGGCCGACAGTGTCCAGGGCTTCAAGTAGCACAGTCAAATCTTCTTGCGAAACCGTTCCGACGCTAAATTTTCGGCTATCTTCGCTGACCATAAAGCTATTGTAATCCGAAACAATCGCAGACCAATTGATGCCGGGAAAATGTTCTTCATCAAGATCAATCTGAACGACTTTAACGTCAATGAAAATATCACGTTCTACATCAAGGCTGCCTATTAAGGCCTTGATTTTAACCAACAACTGCTCTGGAGCAGAAACCTCCAGCTGACCAGACTCTTGATTAACAATAACGCCGCCTTGAGAGGAACCCATCTGCGCACGGACTTGCTCGGCCATCATTTCTAAAGGAATATGCTTAATCTTAAAAGTTTCCGTTTGCAAACTTACCGTCGGTTGAACGCTTAAATCAGAGCTCAAAGCGTTGACCAGAACAGCCTCAGGGATTTCGGCGTTTTCGGATAGAACAGTTTCTTCTGCAGCTGCACAAAACGAAACTGCGCAGAATAAGAAAAACGCTAAAATAAAAGCAGATATCTTTTTCATATAATTTCCTCAAAAATCTTTGTTATTATAGCAAACTGTGCGTAATACGCTGCTTTTGTCTTTAAATAATTTTACTCGGAAACATCCGTAAATTTCTTAAGCTGTTGACGAAAATAAGAATCACTGGGATATTTTTGGATCAAACACTGTTCGATGGCAATCGCCTGATTAACACGACCCATTTTAAAAAGAACTTCGGCTTTCGTATCTAAAAATGCATCGTTTTCTGGCTCCAGGATAAGAGCTTTGTCAATAAGCTCTAGCGCGTGATCTAATTTAATATTTTGTTCACTATACAACCACGCTAAATCATTATACGCATTCGTAAACTGCGGATACTGCTCAATACTCTTAAGCAGGCGCTCTTGTTTTTGCACATTGGTCAAAAGATAATAGTTGACCTGATAATCCAAATACAACGGATTAGACAATAGAATAGTTGCAATCGGCAAAATAATTAAGCTTGTATTGTAAACGTAGTGCGCAATCATGCCGGGCACCGCCGAGCCACTCCAAGCCCGAAACAGCGTCAGCGATAAACCAAAAAGCGACACAACCAAAATTGCATCCCAGTCCCCCCAATATTGCTCGACGTGCAAAGCGCCAAAAATCAAAGCCACAAAAATAATCGCAAACACGCTTCCCTTAAACCGCTGCATCAGCGAAAACAAAAATCCTCTAAAAATAATTTCTTCAAAAAACGGGGCTGTCAAAATTGCTGTTGCGGCAAAAAAAAGCAAAACACCCAGAGAACTTGTTGAATTAAGAATATCCTGCAACGGCGTCAAAGGTTGTATCGGCCGAGCTTCCAGAAGCCACGAAGTCAAAACAGCATACCCAATGGCAAAACCAGCGGGCAATACCCAAATCTTAATCCACCCTAACCGGTGAGTTTGAAGCCCAAAGACTTCAAATAATTTTAAACTTTTAAGTCGGCGTACCGCCTGATAAATCAAAATAACCAAAAGCAAAACCGATATTTCAGAAAGAATTAAAAGGCTTGATAATTCATCGAGCGACCAGTGAAAAAACTTCTGGAGGATTTCGGAAACGATACTGACTAAAACCATCCCCAAAGCCCACAAAAGAATAAGCGGCAATACCGAGAATGCCAATGCAAGATTTTCATCTTCGATAACAGCATACTGCTCTGACGAATTAACTAGTGCAAAAAATTGAGATCGCCGCAAAAAATAAATCGTCAAAAGGAAAACGAAAACAATCTCAACAATCACGAAACTATCAACTGAAATTTTAACGATGGACAAAAGCAAAAGGAATGACAACAAAAATATCTGCCAATTAGCAAAACGAAAGACACTTTCAAAAATTGACAAAGCACGCTTTTTTATAAGCGCGATATCAAATTGAAAAAGTAAATATCCGATGGTAAGAGCAATCACTTCCATAAGAACAACCCCACAATTTACTATTTATGGGAATCTTTTG
>CAZNNZ010000020.1:15717-18966 GCA_964574575.1 uncultured Planctomycetales bacterium | reverse complement strand
TGTTTCAGAAACACCGTTAGAAAAATATTTTCTATAAAAATAGGAGGGGATTATGGATTTTAGAAAAGTAGTATTTTTATCGTTTTTGATTTTGGCAAATTGCGCCATTTCGTCGGCGAATGCTGAGGATAAAGCAGATTTTCCGACAAAGAGGCGAGAGAAGATGGAAAAAAACATCGAGGCGATTTATAATCAGCTTAATTTATCAGAACCCCAAAAAAAACAGTTAGAGGAAAATAAACTTCATTCCCGAGAAAAACGCAAGACGCTGTATGAAAAAATGCGTTCTTACAAACAAGCACTTAATCAAGAGATTATGAAGCCACAGCTAGACATGGCAAAAATTGATGAAATTCAAAGCAGTATTAAAACTTTACAAGCACAAATGGTGGATGATCGTTTGGAATCTATCTTGGCTGTTCGTAAAATCTTGACAGCAGAACAATTTACGCAGTTTATAATTCAAGTTGAAAAATCACGCCAGGAATTTAGGGGCAAAGAAGAAAAAGAGTGATAAGAAATTTTTTGCTGATTATTTTAATCTTCTCAGGATCTTCTGCTTTGGCATCAGCTGACAATTCGCTAAGCTGGAGAGATTGCTTGCGTGAAGCTGCGCGAAATCATCCGGATTTGATTGCCGCACAAGAACTCGTTGTGCAAAGTCAAGCAGACAAAAAGACTACGATAAGCGGCGCTTTGCCGCAGTTTACGGCAGATCTTAATGCTTCCAGCGTTAATTTAAGCACCACAGGTTCAACAAATGTTTTTGGTTATGGTGTTTCGGGTTCTTTACTTTTGTTCGACGGTTTTAAAACTTTCAATAATATTGATGCCGCCTCAGAGAATATCAGAGCTGCCCGCGAAAGTTTTAAATTTACTTCTGCCTCTGTACGTTTTGCATTGCGAGAAGCGTTTATTGATTTACTCAAAGCTCAGCAATCGGTTCTTTTGACAGAAGAAATTTATCAGTTGCGCAAAAGTAATTTGGAGCTTATCGCTTTGCGTTATGAGTCGGGGACTGAGCATAAAGGTGCTTTGTTGACTGCTAAAGCCAATGTTTCGCAGGCAGCTTTTGATATTGAAAACGCAAAGCGTGGTCTTAAGAGGGCACAAAAAAAACTCAATAAAGAATTGGGACGCGAACAATTTTCTAATCTTCAAGTCCAAGGTGAGTTTAATGTCGTCACAAATCTTAATGAGGTTCCTGATTTTGAGAAAATCGTACAAAATAATCCGCAGCTTCTGGAAATCATTGCGCAAAAAAATTCTGCTGTTTTTGATGTTCGTTCTAGCAAGGGCGATTTTCTTCCGTCGGTTGTGTTAAATGCAAGGGCTCAAGAAGAAGACCGTCATTGGTTGCCAGAAGAAAGTGGGACGTCCGCAACAGTTAAAGTTTCTGTTCCGTTGTTTAGCGGCGGGGCGAATGTTGCCCGCTTGTCTAAAGCACAAAGCATTGTTCGTCAGCTAATACAAGAAGAGCGAAGTCAAAAAAATACGATTATTTATACTTTGGAGGAAAGTTGGACTAAGCTTGTTGATGCTTTTGAAAACGTCAATGTTCAAAGAGATTTTTTATTAGCGTATCAAGAGCGGGCGAAGATTGCGCAGGCGCAATATTCTGTGGGGCTGATTACTTTTGATAATTGGACGATTATTCAGGATGATTTGGTCACCGCTAAAAAAAGATTTTTGGATATTCAGGCGATAGCACTTTTGGCAGAAGCCAATTGGATACAAGCAAAGGGAGAGAGCTTGGAATATGAAAATTAAACGTTATCAAATTATTATTATTTTGCTCGTCGTGGGCATGTCGTGGTTTATCTTTAGAAAAGTGAAAACGACATCAGTGCTGGATGAAACGGTTAAAATTATTTCGCCTAAGCGTGGGAATATTCAAAATGTGGTTTCCTCTACAGGAGCCGTCTTGCCTAAGAATCGGCTACAAGTTAAGCCGCCGGTTAACGGCCGGATTGAACAAGTCTTGGTTGTCGAAGGTCAAAAGGTTAAGGTTGGTGAGACCCTCGCGTTGATGAGTTCGACGGACAGAGCGGCGCTTTTGGACGCTGCGCGAGGACGAGGTCAGGCGGCACTCGAAGAGTGGAAGGATGTCTATAAACCCATTCCTTTGATGTCGCCGATTGATGGCGAAGTCATCGTCGGGACAGTACAGCCCGGACAGACTGTGACCACTGCAGATGACGTGGTTGTTATTTCGGACCGTTTGATTGTACGTGCAGAAGTTGATGAAACAGATATTGGCAAGATTCAAAGCGGTCAAAGTGCGGATATCAATCTCGACGCATACCCAGATACAAAGATAAGCGCTAAAGTAGATCACATTTATTATGAATCTAAAACAGTTAATAATGTCACAATTTACGACGTAGATTTGATTCTCGAAAATGCGCCGACGTTTTTGCGTTCTGGGATGAACGCGAATATTGATTTTATTATTGAGAGCAAAAAGGACGTTTTGCTGCTTACTTTAAAGGCGGTACAAAAACAAGACGGTAAAGCAACTGTTATGCTCTTAGGTGATCGCAAAGAAAAACCTCTTGAGCAAAAAGTGATTTTGGGTCTTTCTGATGATAAAAATGTCGAAATTGTTTCAGGGTTAAAGGAGTCGGACCAAGTTGTTTTAACAATGCAGAAATACTCACTTCCTAAGAGCAGCAGCGGAACTAATCCTTTTATGCCAGCCCGACGCAGATAAGGTTGATATGATTGAGTTGCAAAATATTGTTAAAAGTTATTTGATGGGCGACCAAGTTGTTCGTGCGGTCAATGGGGTTTCTTTGACCATTGCACAAGGTGAGTTTGTTGCGATCATGGGTCCGTCAGGTTCTGGGAAATCTACTTTGATGCATGTGATAGGTTTATTAGATAGGCCAGAGTCGGGCTGCTATATTTTAGCCGGACAAAAAGTTACTGGTTTAAATGATGAACAGTTAGCCGCTTTACGTAATCGTTTAATGGGTTTTGTTTTTCAGCAATTTCATTTGCTTTCTCGACGAAGTGCTTTAGAAAACGCTGGTCTTCCTTTAGTTTATGCCGGGCAGAGACATTCACAGGAAAAAATTCGTCAAATGTTGTCCACAGTTGGTTTGGCAGATCGTGCAGATCATCGCCCCAATGAACTTTCCGGTGGTCAGCAGCAGCGTGTGGCCATCGCTCGCGCACTGGCCAATGACCCTTTTATTATTCTAGCGGATGAACCGACGGGAAACCTTGATAGTAAAAGCAAGGATG
>CAZNNZ010000020.1:15294-15694 GCA_964574575.1 uncultured Planctomycetales bacterium | reverse complement strand
AGATCGTCGGGATTTTGCAACAGCTTCATAAAAATGGAAAAACAATTATTATGGTCACTCATGAGCTAGAAATAGCTAGTCACGCAAGCCGCGTGATTGTCATGCGTGATGGAAATATTATTTCTGATCAGAAGCAGGGCAATAATCAAAATTCTTTAAGAGAACAGCAATCGACGGCAGTTGTTGCAGAAGTTTTGCAGTCGTCGAGAAAAAGATAGGATGCGGCAAAGTTTTTTGATTCTTTTCATCAAGCTGTTTACTCGATGCTGGCCAATAAAATGCGGTCTTTTTTGTCGATTTTAGGGATTTTGATTGGTGTTGCCGCTGTCATTGCGATGTTGGCGCTGGGAACTGGCGCGCAGGCATCCATTAAAACTCAATTAGCTTCTTTGGGGTCGAA
>CAZNNZ010000020.1:9944-15284 GCA_964574575.1 uncultured Planctomycetales bacterium | reverse complement strand
TTTTGATGATTCGGCCCGGACAGATTAGTTTGCAAGGTGTTGCTATGCAAGCCGGGGAGGGCACGCGTTTGACATTTGCAGATCTTTCTGCGATTGGGGAGCTTGCTTTTGTCCGGCGTGTTACTCCGTCGGTTACAGGACGGGTTCAATCTGTATATGGTGGTCAAAATACTAATACTCAGTTAGAAGGAGTGGATATTGAGTATGCTCCAATGCGAGCTTCAGAACCGAAGGTTGGAAGATTTTTTACGCAAGAAGAAATACGTACTCGGGCGAAGGTGGCTTTGCTGGGAACGACTGTTGTTAAAGAATTGTTTGGGGAAAATAGCCCGATTGGCGAAACGGTCAAGATTAATTCGCTTAATTTTGTTGTGATAGGAATTTTGCCTCCCAAAGGCGCGGGAGGTTTTCGTGATCAGGACGATGTCATTGTTGTTCCGATAACGACGGCGATGTCTCGGGTTTTGGGAAAAAATTATTTGGACTCGATTTATGCAGAGGGTGATGCCCCAGAGATTTTAGATGACTTGACTAAAAACATCGAAGAACTTTTAACAAAGCGTCATCGGATTACTAAGAAGTCAAACAGGCAAGAAGCTTTTACAATTCGCAATATGGCTGATCTTAAGAATGCGATTGCTTCGACGACAAAAACGATGACCATGCTCTTGGGGGTCATTGCCGCTATTGCTCTTTTAGTCGGCGGCATTGGGATTATGAATATTATGCTTGTTTCGGTGACCGAAAGAACCAAAGAAATCGGCTTGCGCAAAGCGCTCGGCGCAACTAGTCGCGATATATTGTTGCAATTTTTGGTTGAATCAGTTTTGATGGCGTGCATTGGTGGCATTGCCGGCGTTCTGTTGGGAGCAGCAGCTTCGTATCTTTTGACACTTTTGGCAGGATGGACGATTCATATTTCAATGCTGTCCGTTGTTTTGGCGACGGCATTTTCCGTAACTGTGGGAATTGTTTTTGGATTGTGGCCTGCCCAAAAAGCCGCGCAGTTAAATCCCATCGAAGCGTTAAGATATGAGTAGAGTTATTTAGTTAAAGATATCTTTTGTGTCTTTCCTAACCGTGAGTATAATCATAAAAATATATTTAGATGAAAAGAAGATTCTTTTATGGAAAAATGGATTTATCTTATCGTAGGGGGTGTCTTAGGTACGGTGTGCCGGTATGTTCTTTCTGGGGCTGTTTATCATAAGGTTGGAACCCATTTTCCCTGGGGGACGCTGGCTGTTAATTTGACGGGCTGTTTTATTATTGGTTTTCTCGACGTTATTTTTGAAAGAAAATTTTTGATTATCCATAATTATCGTATTCTTTTGATGACTGGATTTTGCGGTGCGTTTACAACGCTTTCAAGTGTTATGCTCGAAACGTCGGATCTTCTTAAAGAAGGGCATTATGCTTATGCGCTGGGAAATATTGTCTTGACGATTTGCATTGGGTTTATTGTTTTTCGCTTTGGCGCGGCGTTAGCAGATTTTCTTTAAAGTTTAATAAACAGGAGAGGTTATATGACATTATGGCAATTGTTGCGTGCCGGCGGATTAACGATGTATTTTTTAATTCTTTGTTCCATTGTTTCGCTGGCGATCATCGTCGAGCGAATTTGGTATTACCGTTTAAGGCTTGCGACAGATCGTTTGGAATTTATGGCACAGATTAAAGAGGCCATTGAAAAGGGCAATATAAAAAATGCTATCGAATTTTGTCAAAATTCTCAAGCCTGTTTTGCTAGTGTTGTGTTGACGGGTTTAAATTTGCATGGACACAATGAAGTTGTGATTTCTAATGCAATGGAGCGAGAAGTTATTATTCAAACTGGAAAGCTCGAGCGATACACTGGCGTCGTCGGGACAATTGGTAGTACGGCAGTTTATATTGGGCTTTTTGGAACAGTTTTAGGAATCATGCATGCTTTTCAAGATATTGCTTCGAGCGGTTTTGGCGGCATTAATGTGGTTATAAATGGCATTGCTGAAGCTTTGGTTTGCACCGCTGCAGGACTTGCTGTCGCTGTTCCGGCGGTTATCGCATATAATTATTTTTCACGTTCAATTGATAATTTTATTACGGATATGGAACTCTGTGCGTCGCAGACTTTGGATTTATTAAATGTCTATAAAAACGATTAGAAAATCCCGCAAACAGCGGCTTGTCTCAGAGATTAATATTACGCCATTTACCGACGTTATTTTGGTTCTTTTGGTAATTTTTATGGTCACAACTCCGCTTATGTCTCAATCGACGCTTAAAGTCAAATTGCCAGAAGCCAAAAGTGCGCAGCCTCTGGAGAATGGCAATCAAACCAAGGCGTATGTGACAATCAACAACGAAGGGCTTCTTTTTTTAGACAGCAAACTCATTACTCGTAAAGAACTTAAAGAAAAACTTACGCAGATAAAGAAACAAAGTCCTGATTTTGGTGTCATCCTAAGAGCTGATAAAGCAGCACGATTTAAGGATGTCGTCGAAGTCTTAGATGCGCTCAATGAGCTTGCGATTGCCAAACTTGACATCGAAACGCTGACCCAAAATATTCATTAACGTTTTTTGTGTTTAAAGTATTCCCATGCGACGGGTAAAAGAGAGATAATGATAATCGCGAAAATAACGAGGGTAAATTGTTTTTTTACCGCCGGAATATTTCCAAAGAAATATCCTGCCAGTCCAAACGGTAAGACCCATAAAAGAGCTCCAGCGATGTTGTATAAGAAAAATTTGCGGTAACTCATTCTTCCGACTCCCGCCAAAAATGGTGCAAAACTGCGCACAATTGGAACAAAGCGGGTGATGATAATTGCCTTGCCGCCGTATTTTTCAAAAAATTGATGCGTGCGTTCCATATATTCAGGTTTTAGAAAAGACAATCGCTCTTTACGAAAAATTCTTGGGGCCAAGAATTTGCCGATGCTGTAATTAAGCATATTGCCGAGGATAGCCGCACTGATTAATAAGCTTAAAAGCAAATTGAGTTTTAGCGATCCTGACGCCGCGAGAGTTCCGGCAACAAAAATGAGGGAATCTCCGGGCAGAAACGGTGTGACGACCAAACCGGTTTCGCAAAAGATAATCATAAAAAGAAGTAAATAAGTCCATGTCCCATAATTGGCGACAAATTCAAACATATGTTTGTCTAGATGAATAAAGAAATTGATAAAATGTAAAAGGATTTCCATAGGGTTTTTCTGAATTTTTTAAAGTTTATTTTTCAGTATGATAGCATTAACATTTAATTTTACTATGATAAAGTATGAAAAGAAGATAATTGGGGCTGCAGTGTTGCGCCGTCGCTGGAGCTGTGGCATCAACTCCAGAGCCTAATTAGGGCTGTGAGCAGTTGACAATTATAATATTTTCGATAGAATTAGGCCGTTATTAGGGACATAAAAATTTTTAGCACGTTAGGATAAATAAATTTTAACCTCAGGCAGAGTCAGATTTTCCCCTGTAAAAGAAAGTTGAGATTCAAATGAACAGCCTTAAAGCGTCCGTCGTCGTTGTTGCAACACTTGTTTTAATCAGTGGATGTGGTTCTAAAAAAGAAGAAGCTATGCCTCTGCCGCCAGAGCAGGTTTTAGCCGGTAACGCTATTTTAGCGCCGCAATCGGTAACACTTGAGGCCCACAATGTTGCTGTGCCTGTTAATTCAACAGTTGTTGTTGCGCCAGAAGAGACGTCGTCTTTGGAACTTACAAATCCTGAAATGGCCGATAAGCCTACCAACAAAAATATTCAGCAGGCGCTTAAAAATGCCGGCGTTTATGATGGCCCGATCGACGGGAACATTGGACCAAAGAGCAAAAAAGCAATCCGTGATTTTCAAACTCAGAGTGGTTTGAGTGCAGACGGAAAAGTTGGTCCGCGCACATGGAGGAAGTTGTCTACCCATCTTCAGGGTAATGCCGCTGAATCTGTTGATGCTGCGCCGATTTCAGATTAGTAATGTTGTCAAGCACCATAATGTAATCGGGTAATGTTTACAACTATAAGGAGAAAAGACATGGCAACAAAAAAAGCAAAGAAACCGGTTAAAAAAGCTGTAAAGAAAGTTATGGCAAAGTCATCTTGCGGATCTTCATCCTGCGGATGCCGTTAAACAAAAGTTGATTTTGTTTTTAATAAAATAAAATCACGCAAATGTCTCGCCTTAATGCTATTAGTTTCGCTGTCGCCTCGTCTTTTTTATAGAGGGGCGACAGTTTTTTTAATAACACTCTAAGATAAAAAATGTTTGAAATTAAATTTCAAAAAGCTCATCCTAAATTGCGTGGCCGCTGCTTATTTTTATTTATTGTATGTACATTGGGTTTTAAGGTAGAGTTTTTTGCCTGGGGCTTGACTCTATGAGTTTCTAATTTCGTGCATCTAGAGCGGAATGTTTCGTCTGGGTTTAGGTTTTTGTGGAATCTCAAATCTTCGCAGTTATTCAAACTTTTTACATTAAGTCTTGGGATTGGCGACCAATTTTTATGCTTGAGGATGCTTTAGAAGCAAATAGAATTTATGTTTTTTCTGCGTGTATTGGGATTATAGTATTTCTGTTGTTTGCGTTTGGTATGTTTTGGAGCTTGTTGTTGGCTTTAGCGGGGCTCTCGCGAGAATGAGAAATAATATTTTAATTAAAGGAAATTTATGAAAAAACCAACATTATTGCAACATTTTACGAGTTTTGTTTTTCGCGGATTGCTTGCGTCAATACCGCTGTTTCTTTCCTATTTAGCAATTCAATTTATTTATGTCATGGTTGACAAAAAAGTTCGGGCAAGTGTCGAAACTTGGACGGGTTATGAAATTATTGCGCCGGGTTTGGGGATTGTACTAATGTTAGCTATTCTTTATTTTTTGTGGCTTTTGGCCAGCAATGTTGTTGGACGCAGATTATTTCGTATTGTCGAAGGAATAACCTCTCGGATTCCGATTTTAAAGACCACGTATCAGGTTGGCAAGCAGGTTTCGATGGCGTTTTCTTTGCCGGAAAAACAAGTTTTTCGAAAGGCGCTATTAGTGGAAGCTTTCCGGGAAGGGCAGTGGTTGATTGGTTTTGTGACTGGTGAAATTGAGGATCCTGCTAATCATGCAAAAAGGATTAAAGTTTTTATTCCAACGGTTCCTAATCCTACGTCAGGATTCTTGCTTCATGTTAAGCCTGAGGATACAATTGATCCTAAATGGACGATTGACGAAGCAATGAAAGCAATTATTTCCGGCGGAATTATTGGTCCAGAGGCAATCGGTCGCACTGGGATTGCGCAAGGGCAGATGGATTTTGGCGAAAAGGAATAAAGGTTTTTTTTCAATTTCTGCCGTAGCCAAAATGTTTTCTGT
>CAZNNZ010000020.1:2106-9934 GCA_964574575.1 uncultured Planctomycetales bacterium | reverse complement strand
AAAAGGAATAAAGGTTTTTTATGACAACCATTTTACTTTTGATTGTTTCAAATGTTTTTATGACAGCCGCTTGGTACGGGCATCTTAAGTATAAAAGTTCTCCTTTGTTTAAAGTGATTGTAATTAGCTGGCTTATTGCTTTTGCTGAATATTGTTTTCAGGTGCCAGCTAATCGTTTTGGGCATGGGCAGTTTACGGCGGCGCAATTAAAGACGATCCAAGAAGTGATTACGCTGGTGGTTTTTTGCGTGTTTTCTGTGGTGTATCTTAAGGAAGATTTTAAGTGGAATTATTTGGTGGGATTTCTATTTATGATTATTGCTGTATTTTTTGTTTTTAAAAAATGGTGAAAGAATATTTTCCTTTAAAATGGTTATCCCTGTCCATTTGCTCCAAACAAAAAATGAGATATTGAAGCTTTATGAAAAGCTTGAGCAAAGAATTGCGGAATTTAAAACAGTCAGCCGTTTAAGATGCGCCCAGAGTTGTGGCCGTTGTTGCGAAAATCCTGATATTTTTATTACCGTATTAGAAGTTCTTCCGTTAGCTTGCGAGCTTTGGCAGAATCAAACTGCTTTGAAAGTTCTCTCTGAACTTGAAAATATTTCTGGTCAACAGCCTTGTGTATTTTATCAGCCGGATCCTTTAATTAGCGGCAATGGTTTTTGTCGTGTTTATTTATGTCGGCCTTTAGTCTGCCGACTTTTTGGTTATTCAGCTAAGAAAGATAAGCATGGGCAGCCAAAACTGGTCACTTGCTCGACGATCAAGAGTTTATGCTCCAAGGAGTATGCACAAACTCAAATAAATCTTAGTCGGGGACATTTAGCGGCGCCCTTTATGCAGGATTACGCGATGCAATTGTTAAATATTGACCCGCATCTTGGGAAAGAACAATTTCCGATTAATCAAGCGATTAAGCTTGCCATTGAGAAAGTGGGATTATCAGGTGCGCAAGAAGAAGCTTAAGGCAAACAATATTTATCGACGGATTGTGTTTTGGGTTGCCGTTATGGCCTGGTTTATCATTGTGATAGTTTTGTTTTTTACGTCAACGCGGACAGGCTTACGATTGGTAACTAAGAAATTTTTGCCAGATTTTATTTCAGCTGAAGATATTGTCGTTGGGAATGTCAGCGGTCAGCTTTCAGATGAGCTTATTTTTGATCAAATAGAACTTAAAGACTTAAAGTGGTTCCCGTCGGGCACGGTCATTCGTATTCAAAGACTGATGATTAAGCTCAAATCTCTTAATCCGCAGGATGCACAAGTTGATTTTGAAAATATCCGGCTTTTTATGCCGTATAGCGACCCAATTGTTTTTTCGGGGCACTATCATGGCGGTCAACTTTCGGCGAATGTTTATTCGAGTAATATTTCTATTGAAGAAATATTAAGTTTTTTCCCGCAGAAGATTAATGGTAATCCCAATGGCGTTATTAAAAACCTTGATCTTTATTTGGAAGGGCCACTTTCGGCGGTCAATGTTAAAGGAACTTTTATGATTAATGAGTTAGTTATGCCGATGTTTTCGATCAGTCAGGCGCCTGGGGATTTAGCGCTGGTTTTTCGACTTGTCGGTCGTGATTATTTTCCGTCGGGACAATTGCGTGTGACAGCTGGGAAGGTTAAAACAAAGAATGCAACTTTAAAACTTGCCGAGAGTAAACTTTTATTTTCAGATAGTTTTACAAATCCCGTATTTCACATCAAGGGAAATGCAGCAATTAGTAAGGTTGATATCGAGGTTATGCTTTTGGGGACGTCTCAACAGCCGCAATGGCAGTTTAGTTCGAATCCGCCAATGGCACAGGAAGTTTTGATGATTATGTTTTTGACGGGAAAGAATATGGATGTTGTCCAAACTTCTGTGGATAAACAGCGGCTTACGCCAGACTTGGCCAAAGACTTGGCGGATTATTTTTTGTTGGGCGGAGAGGGAGGACGTCTTGCACAAAAATTGGGAATTAAGGATGTATCAATTATCTATGATAAAGACGTCGCAGGTATTGGGGTTAAGAAAGAAGTAACGGATTTTTTGGATATTGGTTATCAGGTGGAACAAAAAAGTTTTGATCATGAGCAAAATTCCCAGCTAAAGCATACCCTAGGGGCAGAGCTTAAGCTTAATTCTCGCATTTCTGTGGAAGTTGATAAAGAGGTGTCTCAGTTTCATAATCAGCAACAACTAAATGAGCCACTAAAATCCGACGATAGAATATTTCTTAAGTATAAGACTCGGTTTTGATTTAGGAAAAAGCAAATAAGCAGAAGGGATTTTTTATGTCGCGTTATATTAAAAAAGTTTCAAAAAAATTAGGGCTCGCTCCCGGCACGCTAGTTCACATTGGCAATCCGGGTTCTTTGGATACGAAGATCACGGTTTTTGATTTCGACCAGGAGCATTATCAAGAGAAGCGGATTACTGAATTAGAAAATCTTAAAGATTATAAAGATAGCCAGATGGTTGCGTGGATTAATATTGATGGTTTGCAGGATGTTGAGACGATTGCTAAGATAGGTGAAATTTTTGACGTTGATTCTCTTGTTCTTGAAGATATCGTTAATACCAATCAACGACCTAAAGTCGAAGACTTTGGGGAGTATATTTTTATTGTTTTTAAAATGATTTATCCAAGCTCAGAAAAGATTGAGGTCATAAGTGAGCAGGTCAGTCTTATTTTGGGGACGAATTATGTGATTTCGTTTCAGGAAGAAGCTGGACGCGATGTTTTTGAAATGGTCAGACAACGTATTCGTGATGGCAAAGGGCGTATTCGTAAAGCCAAAGGAGATTATTTGGTCTGTTCTTTGATGGATGCGGTTGTTGATCATTATTTTTTGGTTTTAGAGAAGTTAGGAGATAGGATCGAAGAGGTCGAAGAAGCGCTTTTGACGTATCCTAAGACAACAATCCCTCGCCAAATTCATCATCTTAAGAGGGATATGATTTATTTGCGAAAACAGGTTTGGCCTTTGCGTGAGCTTCTTTTTGAGTTGGCGCACTGTGAATCGAATTTGATTGAAAAATCCAGTGAGCCGTTTTTTCGCGATCTTTATGACCATGCCATTCAGGTTATTGACACGGTTGAATCGTTTCGAGATATTTTAAGCGGCCTTCAGGATATTTATCTTTCTTTCGTTAGCACGCGTTTAAATGAAGTTATGAAAATACTGACGATTTTTTCCACAATTTTTATTCCGTTGACATTTATTGTTGGGGTTTATGGTATGAATTTTAAAGTGATGCCGGAATTAGAATGGCCGTGGGGTTATTATGCGCTTTGGGTACTTATGATTGCACTTACCGTCGGGATGGTTATTTATTTTAAAAAAAAGAAGTGGTTTTAGTCGGAAGGTTACGGTAATATACCGCGATGGCGAAGGTCAAAAAAATAATGCCGCTACAACAGTCAAGCCAGTCAGAAAATTGGCAAAGAAGGGTTTTGGTTTTTTGTACGGACAATTCTGTAGCTAAACAAATTGTCGATCAACTTAGTAAAAAGAATTTTCTTGTTTGGCATGTTAATGATGAAAGAAAACTGTTGGTGCAACTTGATGATGCAGACCCCGAGTTGATTTTAATGCAAATTAATGCTCTTTTGACACGTTCTTTTGAAACAATCGTTGCTGAAGTTTTTCTTTGGATGCGGGCGCGGGCGCGGGCGATTAATAAATTCCTAGATACTCCCAGCCAATATCTTTGGCAGCATTCAAAAATTATTTTGTTCAAAAGTGAAACGCAAATAACGCCGACAGGTTCATTAGCGGCAGATATTGCGGATGATGATGAACTTGTCCGGGTGTGTTCTCTTTTAGGTGATGTAAAATACATTGGAGTATATTCATTTTTTTCATTTATTCCCAAGATTCGGCTTTTGGTAGAGAATTTTTATGAATGACAAGTTAAAAGAAACATCAGACACTTTTGTAGGTTCCAAACGAAGCGAGCCTTTGCGGGCAGTTGTTTTTGGTTCGCAAGCCAACGTCGTTAAGCAAATGTGTGATCAGCTTAATAGAAAAAAGATTTTAGCGCGCGCAGTTGTCGATGAGAAACTTTTGTTGGCTACTTTATCTGAGTTTGATCCAGATTTAATTTTTTTGGAGATCAACGGTGTCACTCGAAGCCCGGTTGAGCAAATTGTTAAAGTGGTTTTCTTGTGGACAAGAAATTATGCGCGTAAAGTCAACGCGGCGCTTAATAGCCCTTCTGCGCGGCTTTGGGCTAAAGCAAAGGTTGTCATGTATAAAAGCGAAGAGCAAGATACGAGTCCTAATCCGACGGGTGCTGTGATTACGGATTTTGATGAGGTTTTGTTTAAATGCAAAGATGCCGGCGATATCATTTACATTGGCTTATATTCGATGTGGTCGTTTTATTCAAAAATTGAACCTTTGCTTGGGATGAAATGATATTTTTTCGAAAATATTTTCTGGCCCTTACAATAAATCTTCTATTTTTTTGTGCAATTTCAGGATGTGATTTTGTTTATAGAATTCTTCAGAAGGAAGGTGCAGAAGAAAAAGAAATTTTAGGCGATATCGTTGCTATGCAGCCGAATGCACAGGTTAAAAAGGTTCAAACATTTTTAAAGCTTTATGGTTATGGTGTTGGAAATCCCGACGGGAATCTTGGCAACAATACGCGCATTGCTCTTGGTAAGTTCCAGGAAGACAACGGTCTTAAAGTAACTCGTTTTGTTGATTATAAAACGTGGGGAAAACTAAAGTTTCACGAAGATATTGGACTGATTAAAGACGGGAAAATTGATATTGCGACAGTTCAAACAGCGCTGAAGGCTGCTGGGTTTGATCCTGGGAAAGTTGACGGATATGCGGGAAATAAAACATGGGAAGCGTTAAAAGATTTTCAGAAATCGAAAGGACTTAATCCGGATGGACGTATTGGATTAAAAACGCTCAAGTGTTTAGCTGAGTATTTGCAGTAATCTTTTTTGACAAAGGGTAAAAGCGTGTGTATGCTTGACAATAAAATTTAATTTTATGAAAATTCACGAATATCAAGCGATAAAGATTTTTAAAGATGCGGGTATGCCGACCCCCGGCGGAGAGGTCTCTTCTTTATTGTCCGAGGGCTTAGGCGTTGCCAAGCGTTTAGGGTTTCCCCTTGTGCTTAAGGCGCAGGTTTTAGTCGGCGGCCGCGGCAAAGCTGGCGGGGTTAAGGTCGTTAAAAATGAAAATGAATTTAGCGAACATTTTAACCGCATTAAGAATTTAAAAATCAAAGGATGCCCGGTCGAAAAAATATTTATTGTTCCCGCTCTTGATATTCAAAAAGAATTTTATGCGGCCGTCGCTATTGATAATATTAAAGCTGATGTCGTCTTAATTTTAAGTGCAGAAGGCGGAGTCGATATTGAAGAAACCGCAAAGACCAACCCACAGGCGATTAAGAAATTTTATCTTCATGGCCAAAGCGTAATTGATGAGAATCGATTCCCAGAATTTATAAAAAGTGTTTTTTCTGACAATCATGATCAAAAATTTGCGACGGACATTTTGCAAAAGTTAATCACGGTTTTTTTTAGGCATGACTGTTCGATCGCCGAAATTAATCCTTTGGTCAAAGATGGCAAGGGTCAGTGGTATGCTGCGGATGCAAAAATTAATTTTGATGACAATGCGCTTTATCGTCATACGGATTTAGAAGTTTTGCGCGACAGCTCCTACGAAGATGCGGATGAAACAGAGGCAAAAAATTTGAGTTTAAGTTTTGTCAAGATGGACGGTGATGTTGGGTGCATTGTTAACGGCGCTGGTTTGGCGATGGCGACGATGGACACGATTAAACTTTTAGGCGGAGAACCGGCTAATTTTTTGGATGTAGGCGGCAGTTCAAATCCGGCCAAAGTTTTAAATGCTTTGCGCATTATTTTGCGAAATAAAAATGTGAAATCGATTCTTATAAATATTTTTGGCGGCATTACGCGTTGTGATGATATTGCCAACGGGATTCTTCAGGCACGAAAAGAGTTAAATTTTAAAGTTCCGATGGCTGTGCGATTAATTGGCACTAACGAAAAACAAGCGCAAGAAATTCTTAAATCTGCGGGCATCATTTGTTATCCGACGATGCGCTTGGCCGTGGAAGAAGCGGTAAGATTAGCCAAGAAGGCATAAAATGAGCATTCTTATTAATGAAAATACAAAACTTTTAGTTCAAGGAATCACTGGCCGCGATGGGTCGTTTCATGCCCAAAAGATGCTTGAGTATGGTACACAGGTTGTAGCTGGTGTTACTCCCGGCAAGGGGGGGAAAGATGTTTTTGGCATTCCGGTTTTTAACTCTGTGGCAGAAGCCAAAGAAAAAACGGGTGCCAACGTCGCAGTTATTTATGTTCCTGCAAAATTTGCCAAAGATGCGATGCTTGAAGACATTGCCGCCGGCATTGAGTTTATTATTTGTATTACCGAGGGCGTTGCGGTTCTTGATATGGTGCAAGTTAGTAGTCAGTTGCGGGGTACGAAAATTCGTTTGATTGGGCCTAATTGTCCCGGGCTTATTTCTCCGGGAAAGTCTAAGGTAGGTATTATGCCCGGGCATATTCACAGGTCGGGACCTATTGGGGTTGTTTCGCGCAGTGGAACTTTGACTTATGAAGTTGTGGATAATTTGACTCGTGCTGGTATTGGTCAGTCGACGTGTGTTGGTTTAGGTGGAGATCCGATTATCGGGACGCGATTTATTGAGATATTAGAACTTTTTGAAAAGGATCCCGACACTGAAGGTATTGTGATGGTTGGCGAAATTGGTGGGCAGGATGAACAGCTGGCCGCGGAGTATATTAAGCAGCATATTAAAAAACCGGTGGTTGGTTTTATTGCTGGAAAGACTGCGCCAGAAGGCAAACGCATGGGCCATGCGGGTGCGATTATATCCGGCGGGGATACGACAGCCAAAGCCAAAGTTGCGGCACTGCAAGATGCGGGCGTGCATATGGTTGATTTTACCGACGAGATTCCAGCTGTTTTTCAATCTTTATGAAAGAAATTAAAAATATTTTTATTTCTTCGATTTACCAAAATGCCGGTAAGACGACGGTGTCTTTGGGGCTTTATAAGATTTTTCAGGAGCGTGGACTTAAGCCGGCGTTTCTTAAGCCCGTCGGTCAGCAGACAGTTACCGTCGGCCAAACGGATGTGGATAAAGACAGTTATCTGATGGGCGAAGTTTATCGTTGCCGCAATAAACTCAAGGACATGAGTCCGGTTACCATTGGGCATGGGTATACGGAACAATATATTTTTAATCCGCAGAGCGAAGCTTTACGCAATCGCATTTTGTCTTCTTTTAATAGTTTAACTAAAAATAAAAATTCAATTATTATCGAAGGAACGGGTCATGCGGGTGTTGGTTCAGTTATCGACCTTTCGAATGCGGATGTGGCAAAAATGCTCGGCTCCAAGGTTTTGATTGTTAGTGAAGGCGGCATTGGCCGCAGCATCGACGAGATTATGCTTAATAAAGCGCTTTTTGATATGTGCCAGGTAGAAGTCGTTGGGGTCATTTTAAATAAAGTTCTTCCTGATAAAATGGATCGCATCAAAAAGGTTGTTGCCGCTGGATTAAAACGTAAAGGTCTTCGACTTTTAGGAGCCATTCCTTTTGATCCTTTGTTGCGAGATCCAATGGTTGAACAGATTATGAGATTTTTAAAACTTAAAATTCTCTGCGGGCAGGAATATCTTTCTCGGCGAGTTCGCAATACAATTGTTGCAGCCATGGAGCCGTATAACATGGTAAATTATTTGACCAATGGAACGTTGGTTTTAACTTCTGGAGATCGTGTTGATAATATTCTCGTTG
>CAZNNZ010000020.1:0-2096 GCA_964574575.1 uncultured Planctomycetales bacterium | reverse complement strand
ACGAACCAGCTTCGAGGCCGTAGTTTCCAATCAAAACCCTGTTTTTTCGTTTTTGAATCATCTCGTTGACCAATGCAGCAGTCCACTTGTTGACCATGGCCTCTGCACCACTGTAGCGCTGTTGATAATATGCTCGTTGCGGTTAGTACGCATTTGGTAACGCAAGGTAGCAAAGATCAGATTGCAGGAATTATTTTGACAGGTGGGCTTATGCCGAATCAGAAAATTATGGAGCTGTTGCAAAAAAGCCGCATTCCGGTTTTTCTGAGTGAAAAAGAAACGTATGCCGTTGCCCGTGAAATTGATCATTTGGTCTGTAAGATTCAAAAAACCGATAAGGACAAAATTGCTGAAGCACGGCAAATGGTTAAGAAATACGTCGACGTGGACGCAATTATCGAGCACTTATAAATTTTTATGCCGCAAAGCCTTTTTGATAAAAAACCTATCTATATTCTTGATGCGGCAAGAACTCCTGTTGGTAATCCTTTTAAAAGCTTGAAAGATTTTTCTGTTGGACAGTTAGGCGGATCTGTGATTGCGGCCCTTTTAAAACGCACGGGTTTGGATCCTCTTTGTGTTTCAGAAGTTATTTTAGGAAATGCGGTGTCCGCCGGGACGGGACAAAATTCTGCACGACAAGCAAGCTTTTGCGGAGGACTTTTGTGCTCGACAAGTGCGTATACTGTCAATGCTGTTTGCGGTTCGGGTTTGCAGGCTGTGATTTTAGCCGGACAAACAATCAGTTTTGGCGCCAATGATTACATTATTGCTCTCGGTTCAGAAAGTGCCAGTCGCACGCCAGAGCTTTTTTCAAAATCTGTTGAAGGTTCTTTTAATCAGCGGACGGCTGTCGATAGTTTGATGTACGACGGATTATGGTGTTCTTTGGCCGGAAAATCTATGGGCCAGATTTGTGAAAATTTTGCGAAGAAAGAAAAGATTTCACGCAAAGCCCAAGATAAATATGCGCTAGAAAGTCATCAAAAAGCGGCGGCGGCAAATTTTAGTGACGAGATTATTAATGTTGTTTTGCAAGATGGCCGAGTTTTTTCTGCCGATGAGCATATCCGTCGGCACGTTAATCTTGAAAGCTTTAAGCTTTTGCCGTCAGCTTTTGCTAAAAAGGGGACATTGACGGCCGGAAATGTGTCTTTGCCTTCTGATGGCGCGGCCGGAGTTTTGCTCTCGGGAGAAAAATCTCTGCGCTCTGTGCAATTGAAGCCGCTTGCGCGTATTGTCGGATATTCTTCTCTAGCTTTAGAACCTCAAAAAGTTTTTACTGCTGGTGTTGCGGCGGTGCAAACGTGCTTGAAAGTGTGTGGTTTAAAACTCAAAGATATCGATCTTTTTGAAGTTAGCGAAGCTTTTGCGGCGCAGGCGATTTATACGCACGACAAGCTTAGCATTTCGACGGAAAAGATGAATATTTATGGCGGGGATATTGCTTTAGGCCATCCTTTGGGCGCGGCTGGGACGCGGATATTAGTTACTTTGGTGCATGCTTTAAAAGTAAATAAGAAAAGATATGGCCTTGCAGTTATTTGTTATGGCGGCGGCGGGGCCATTGCGGCGGTTGTTGAAAATCAAGGATTTTTATAAAACCAATTGCGCAGGACGATGGGGGTAAAAATAGTTGTAAACAGGCTCATGAAAATAATGGCTGCATAAATTTCTAGCGGTATTAAGTTTTGTTTTAATCCAATAAGCCCGACGATCATCGCAACTTCTCCTCTGGGCGACATTCCAAACCCGACAATCGCGGCATTTCTAAATGACAGGCCTTGTAATTTGGCAGGGATAAAACAACCGATGAGTTTTGTCAGGACCGCAACAATGGTAAGCACGGTCATAAATAAAAACACGGCCGGCGTGATCACGTGGATATCGATTAAGATTCCCAGCGAAACGAAAAAGATCGAGGCAAAAATAATATAGAGATATTCACAACCGATTTTAAAATCTTTGCTGTGGGATATTTTTACTCCTTCTAAAGATATTCCGGCGATAAAGGCGCCGACGATAGCTGATAAGTGCAGGGCTTCGGCGGCTATAGCATAAAGAAAAGCGGTCATCACCACAAAGACAAAAACAAC
>CAZNNZ010000019.1:15344-19501 GCA_964574575.1 uncultured Planctomycetales bacterium | reverse complement strand
GACAAGGTGGGGGGCTATTACTAGAATGTTGCATGTAGTGGAGCAAAGTGGTTTGAAGTGGAGAAATAACCTTTTTTATAGAGGTCCTCAATGTTTTATGGTGAATACAATCATGGCATAGACAGAAAGGGCAGGCTCATCTTACCTGCACGCTTTCGTGAGATTTGTAAAGAATCGGGAATAGAAAAGTTTTTTATTACCCGAGGGCTCGACAAATGCCTTTTTATGTTTACCGAGGAGGAATGGCGCCTGCAGGAACAAAAGTTTAAAAATTTGCCATTTACAAAACAGGAATCACGCAGTTTTAATCGTTTATTTTTTTCTGGTGCTATTTCAGTGGCTCCTGATAAGCAGGGCCGCTTTATTATTCCACAATATTTAAAAGATTATGCGAGCATCAAAAAAGACGCGATTGTTATTGGAATTTCCAATCGCATTGAGATTTGGGATACCAAGAGTTGGCAGGCATTTTATGCAACGTCCAGCGAGACTTTTGAACAAATCGCCGAAAATATGATTAGCTCCTAAGAAAAGGATTAAGGTCAGGAGTTTATGGTCAAATTTGCTTGGGAAGAAATTAAAAAGAGTATGGAAGACAAACTTGCACATATTCCGGTCATGCACAAAGAAATTGCCGAGTATTTGCGTCTGCCTTTGGGAGGAATTTGTGTGGATGCAACGCTTGGCATGGGCGGGCATACCCGTCTGTTAGCCTCGCAGGTTGGTCCGACGGGAAAAATCATTGCTATTGATCGCGATCGTCAATCTATTGAAACGGCAAAGCAGAATTTAGCAGAAGTTGCCGATCGGATTATTTTTGTACAGGATGATTTTCGTAACATAGACCGCATTTTAGACAGTCTTAATATCAAAAATATCGACGGGGTTGTTTTAGACTTAGGTATTTCAAGTTTTCAACTTGACAATGAAAAACGGGGATTTAGTATAAAGGCCAACGGTCCTTTGGATATGCGCATGGACCAAGAAAGTTGGTTGTCCGCCTATGATTTAATTAATTCATTGTCGGAAAAAGAGCTTTCTTTGATTTTGAAAGATTATGGTCAAGAGCGTTGGCATAATCGTATTGCTCGGCGCCTGGTGCAAGAACGATCCCTTCGTCCTATTGAGACGACCAAGGATTTATCGGATATAGTCTTAAAGTCAATTCCCTCGGGAGTAAAATGGCAAAAGATTCATCCTGCGACGCGGACTTTTCAAGCTTTTCGTATTGCCGTTAACCGAGAGTTAGAATCGCTGGATATTGCCCTTAGCAAAATTGTTCCGTATTTAAAGTCGCAGGGCCGTATTTGTGTTATTTCTTTCCATTCATTGGAAGACAGGATTGTTAAGAATAAATTCCGCTTTTTTGCCCAGTCCGGTGAGCTTGATCTCGTTTTAAAAAAACCATTACAGGTGAGTTTACACGAAGAAGAAATCAATCCGCGCAGTCGTAGTGCGCGTTTGCGTGTCGCCGAAAGATTGTGAGTTTTATCTGATAGCGGCCGCAAGGGTCGGCGCTATTTTAAAAAAATAAATTTGTAGGGGGAGTTATGAAACTTATAAAATCAATTCGCGTGATGTTTGTCCTGACGGGTTTGGCGATCATTTACGTTTATATGCAAATGGAAATTGTCAGTTTAGCCTATGAAGGCAAGCGCAAGGAAAGGCAAATCATTGAGCTTAACGAAAGTACAGGATCGGTAGCATATAAGATCTTACAGCTTAAGTCAGCAAATCATCTGGGTGGAAATCTTTTAAGTGAAAACTCCAATTTGCATTTTCAAGATAATCGCAGTGTTGTCGAGTTAGTCAGCAAAGAGTCTTTTGGCTCAACAGAATCTGGCTCTTTAGCGGTTGCGCCTGCGAAAACAAATCCATTTGTAAATTTCTTCTTTAAAGCGCCGCCGGAAGCACGCGCCGAAGAAAAAACGGACTCTTTAAAGCCGTGGAGAAGATCTCGTTAAAAAGCGTGTTTTTGACCATTATTAACAATTGAGTCCTTCAAAGTGTACATCCAAAAGCGCTCTTTGCGATTTGTTCTTGTCTTTTTATTCCTTTTTGCTGGGCTTGGGTATTTTTCATTTCAGCTTCTGATGATTCAATTTTTCCGCGCTGAGCATTTGTCGGCAATTGCGGAAAAACAACAGAATTATTATCTTCCATTAGAACCTGTGCGCGGAACTATTTATGATCGGCAACTGCGTCCTTTGGCAGTTAATGTCACCGCGTATTCTGTTTATGCAAATCCTCGCCGGATGAAACCAGCTGACAAGGACAATGCTGCTCGTCAGCTTTCGGCAATCCTTAATGTTAGTAATAGTCAAATACGCGAAAAACTTAATCGTGATAAGTTTTTTGTCTGGGTGATGCGTAAGGTTCCCTTTGAGCTTTCCGAAAAAATTCGTCATGCCAAGATAAAGGGTATTGGTCTTTCTCGGGACAGTAAGCGTTATTATCCGAATCAATCGTTAGCCGCGCATGTGATTGGTTTTGCTGGAATGGATAATAAGGGGTTAGAAGGCCTAGAGCTTATGTTTGACAAATATTTGCGTGGAGAACCGGGCTATTCGCAGATTTTGCGTGACGCTAAACAACGAGAACTTTTGATTGAAAAGAAATTTTTGCCGCCCAAAGATGGATTTAATCTTGTTTTAACGCTCGATGAAACAATTCAATATATTGCAGAACGAGCTCTGGATAAAGCTTTTCCCAAAAGCAATGCGATTGCCGCAACAGTAATTGTGATAGATCCAAAAACCGGCGAGATTTTAGCGCTGGTTAATCGCCCGACGTATGATCTTTCGAATGTTGATGCTTTCCCAGTTGCTAATCGGATGAATCGCGCGATTTCGCTTGTGTATGAACCGGGGTCGATTTTTAAAATTGTGGCGGCATCTGCGGCGCTCGAGCAAGGATTTTTTAATGAAACGGATAAGATTTTTTGTGAAAACGGAAGCTATAGCGTCGGAGGTCATGTCCTTCACGATCATCATGGTCATGGCATGTTGACGTTTAGCGAAGTTATCGAACAGTCGAGCAATATTGGAGTTACGAAGATAGCACAAAAAATGGGCCCGGAAATTTGGTATAAATATGCCAAGCGATTTCGTTTTGGCGATAAAACAGGGATTGATCTTTTAGGAGAAATAGATGGGTGGATCAAAAAGCCGGCTACGTGGTCAAAGACATCGATTAGTGCTTTACCTATCGGGCAGGAAGTGACGACAACACCGATCCAATTAGTCAGTGCGATTGCGGCGATTGCCAACAATGGGATTTATATGAAGCCCCATATTGTCAAGTATGTTAAGGATAACAATGATGAACTTATCGAGGCTTTTGAGCCTCGGGTTGTTGGCCGTGTTATTAGTCCAGAGACGGCCCAGCGTTTGCAGGTCATCCTTAAGGGGGTTGTTGACCGAGGGACGGCCAAAAAAGCTCAGATAGAAGGAATATCTGTTGCTGGAAAAACAGGAACCGCGCAAAAAGTCGAAAATGGCCGGTATTCTAAAGATAGTTTTTTTGCTTCATTTATTGGTTTTGCTCCGGTTGAAGATCCACAGCTTGCTGTTATTGTTATGTTTGATGATCCGCACCCGGATCATTTCGGCGGGACGGTAGCGGCTCCGGTTTTTAGGGATATTGTCGTCGATAGTCTTAAATATCTAGATTCACAGATGGGTAAACCTTAAAAGAGTTTTCAAGAAATGAAACTGCAAGAGTTGCTTTTAAATACTTCGGTGCAAAAAGTTATTGGCGATTTTGTTGACGTTGATATTTCTTCGGTGACGGCGGATTCACGCAAGGTCAAGAAAGGTAGTCTTTTTGTTGCGCTTTCTGGCACCAAAACAGATGGGACAAAATTTATTCCTCAAGCGATTGCGCAGGGGGCAAAGGTTATTGTTGCCCAGAGAATTTTTGATTTAAGTTTTGCTACCGACGGAGTAATATTCTTGGAAGTTGATGACCCACAAAAGTTTTTAGCAGTTCTGTTAAGGAATTTTTATCGTGATCCCGCATCTTCTGTGAGATTAATTGGAATTACCGGAACGAATGGCAAGACAACGATCAGTTATTTGTTAGAATCTTTATTTAAGAGAGCTGGCAAGATTTGCGGGGTTATAGGGACGATCAATCATCGTTTTGGGAACAAAATT
>CAZNNZ010000019.1:0-15334 GCA_964574575.1 uncultured Planctomycetales bacterium | reverse complement strand
TTTTTAAGGCCGAGAATACGACCCCCGGCTTAGTCGAAAACTTTATGCTCGTCTCCCAAATGGCAGAGCATGGCGCACATTATTGCGCGATGGAAGTTTCTTCTCATGCGCTAGACCAAAGGCGGGTTTTGGGATTGGACTTTCGCTATGCAATTTTTACAAATTTGACCAGTGATCATTTGGATTATCATCAAACCCGGGAAAATTATTTTCTTGCTAAAGCTAAGCTGTTTGAAAATTTAGGATTAGCTCATTGGTCAACGATTACAGAAAATGACGTCTGCGGCGGTTTGGACATATGGGATTAAGAATAAAGCTGATTTTTTTGCACAAAAAATTCAATTGGGATTTGAAGGAAGTTGTTTTCAATTGGTGACGCCTGTTGGCAGCATTGAAATTTGTACAAAGCTTATCGGACTGCATAATATTTACAATATTTTATCTGTTGCCGCGGTCGGTGCTGGCGAGGGTTTGCCGCTGGATGTGATTAAAAAAGGAATTGAGGATTTGGTTCAAGTTCCCGGGCGGCTTGAGAGGATTGAAGGTAAACAGAATTTTTATGTGTTTGTGGATTATGCGCATACCGAAGATGCTTTGCGAAATATTTTGTCGAGCATTCGTGCGGTTAAGAATGCGCGTGTGATTGTTGTTTTTGGCTGTGGTGGGGCTCGCGATAAAAGCAAGCGTCCTCAAATGGCGTCTGTTGTAGAAGAGTTGTCTGATTTTTCGATTGTCACGACGGATAATCCGCGTTGTGAAGATCCGCAACAAATTATTCGCGAAATTCTGGTCGGATTTAAAAATAAAAACTTTAAAGTTGTTTTGGATCGTAAAGAAGCTATTTTGGAGGCCTTACGCTTGGCAAAAGAAGGGGATGTGGTTGTTGTCGCCGGCAAAGGGCATGAAGATTATCAAATTTTTAAAGAAAAGACGATTGCGTTTGATGAGCGTGCGATTGTCAGGGAAAGTCTTGCGACATTGGGAAAATCTTAGATGGTAAAATTTAAAATTTCTGAATTTTTGACGGCAACAAACGGTAAACTTTTACAAGGAGATCCAAAACTTCTTGTCCGCGGCGTTTCGACTAATTCTCGTTTGGTTAAGAAAGGTGAACTTTTTATCGCGATTGTCGGAGAAAAGCATGATGCGCATACGTTTATTCCTGACGTTATTAAAAAAGGTGTCGGCGCTATTGTTGTGTCTCGTCAGTGCGGGGTGTTTCCGTCGTCAGTTGCGGTTATTAAAGTTGAAGATACGACCAAAGCTTTAGGGCAGATTGCAAGGCTTCATCGTTTGCGTTTTTCTTTGCCGATTATTGCGATTACCGGATCGGCGGGAAAGACCACCACTAAAGAAATGATGGCTGCGATACTTCAAAAGAAATTTAAAGTTTTGAAAAATGTTGGAACCGAAAATAATCAGTTTGGTGTTCCGCTGACGTTGTTAAAATTAAATACGTCCCATCAAATTGCGGTTTTGGAAGTAGGAACCAATACTCCTGGGAATATTGCATGGCTTTCGTCAATTATTTGTCCCAATATTGCGGTCATGACAAATATTGGCGAGTCTCATTTGGCGCTACTTAGGAGTCCGGCGGAAGTTTTTAAAGAAAAGTTGAATCTGGTTAAAGCGCTGGACAAAAATGGTATTGCTATAGTCAATGGTGATGATCGATTTTTAAAGAAAGTTGCCCAGCTTTATAAAGGAAAAGTTTTAACTTTTGGAATTGCCGGTTTGGCAAATTGTCGCGCTAAACAGATAGAGTTTAGTAAAGGCGAATTAAAATTTTTGCTTGCCGGTGCCGGGAAAATTATGTTGCCGGCAACAGCGACGGCCAGTGTGTATAATGCGCTTTGTGCTATCAGTGTGGCACGTTTGTTTAAGGTCAGCTGGAATGATATTAAGACAGTGCTTAAAGGATTTTCGCTTGACTCTAGTCGGCAAACGATGATTAAGGTTGGAAAATTTTTAGTTATTGATGATTCGTATAATGCTAATCCGGTTTCTTTTCGCAGTGCTTTAGAAGGGCTTTCGCATCAGAAGACAGCTGGCCGAAAGATACTTGTTTGCGGCGATATGCTGGAGTTAGGCAGTCAATCTAAACGTTTGCACAGCGAAATCGGAGAGCATGCGGCAGAAGCGGGAGTAAGTATTGTTATTTCTTTTGGGAAGTTTTCTAAGTTGATTGGAATTGCGGCAAAGAAAAGAAATTCTGCCATTACAATTTTTCATGGTTATAAAGAACAGGATGTGCAGGCACAGATCAAAATAGTTCTTCGCCCGTTGGACATTGTTTTGGTCAAAGGCTCGCGCGGGATGCACACAGAAAAATTTGTTGATTTTATTAAAGCGAATTTCAGATGACAGGAGACTGCGATGTTTTATTGGTTATCAGAGTTTAGGTCGGTATTTTTTGAATTTAATATTTTTAAGTACATTACTTTTCGGGCCGCGATGGCGGCGGTTACGACATTTGTTTTGTGCATGATTTTAGGCCCGATGTTTATTAAATATTCAAAACAACGTGCTATTCGCGAGCGGGCCAAGCGCGAGGATTGTCCAGCTTTAGACAAATTTCAAACAGCCAAAGAAGGCGTTCCAACGATGGGAGGAATTTTTATCATCGGCAGTATTCTTATTTCGGTACTTTTGTGGGCGGATCTTTCAAATCGTTACATTATTTTAACATTCTTGACCTGCTTGTTTTTTGCGCTTTTAGGAGGTCTTGACGATTATATCAAGTTGACCCAAAAGGGGAAACATCGTGGTTTACGGGCGCGGACTAAGTTTATTTTAGAAGTTCTTTGGGGCATGGCAATTGGTGGTTATTTGTATTTAAACCCCGGTATTAATACACAAATCGATGTTCCTTTCTTAAAAGCGCTTGTCGTAGATTTTGGGGTTTTGTATGTGCCGTTTGTGGCGCTGGTTATTGTCGGCGCGACTAATGCGGTCAATCTTACAGACGGAATGGATGGCTTGGCAATTGGGTGTGTGATGATTGTCAGTGCTACACTCTCGGTGCTTTGTTATATTTCGGGGCATTTAAAATTTAGTGAATATTTGCTTATCCCGTATTTGCCCGGTACGGGTGAATTGACAATTTTTTGTTCTGCAATTCTGGGTGCGAGTTTAGGCTTTTTGTGGTTTAATTGTCATCCGGCGTCGGTATTTATGGGTGATGTGGGTTCTTTGCCTTTAGGCGGAAGTCTGGGCGTTATGGTTATTTTCATTAAAAAGGAACTTTTGCTTGTTATCTTAGGCGGTGTTTTTGTCGTCGAAGCTTTGTCTGTTATTTTGCAGGTTGCGTCTTTTAAGACGTGGCGCAAAAGGATTTTTAAAATGTCGCCGTTTCATCATCATTTGCAACTAAGCGGCTGGCCGGAGTCAAAAATTACGATACGTTTTTGGATTATTGGAATTATTTTGGCGTTGTTAACACTAACAACTTTAAAGATCAGATAATGAATCTCAAAAATAAAATTGCTGTTGTTATTGGTTCTGCCAAGAGTGGACAATCTGCCGCGCGGCTTTTGTACAAATTAGGAGCGCAGGTTAAAATTTCTGAAGCTGGAAAATTTTCAATCATTGACGAGGATTTCCGTCGATGGGCAGAAGAAAAGAAAATTGTTTTTGAGTTTAATGGGCATACCAAAGATTTTATTGAGCACAGTGATTTGGTGGTTTTAAGTCCTGGTGTGCATATCGATGCTTTACCAGTTGTGTGGGCGAAAGCCAAGGGGATTAGCGTTTGGGGAGAAATTGAGTTGGGCTCACGAGTTTGCACGAAACCGATTATTGCGGTTACCGGCTCAAATGGCAAGACAACAGTTTCGACTTTGATTAGTCTGATGATTAATGCGTGTGGTAAAAGAGCGTGTCTGTGCGGAAATGTGGGAGAGCCTTTTACGGAATTTGTTTTGCAAAGTGATCAGTATGATTATTTTGTTACGGAAATCAGTTCTTTTCAGTTAGAAACTATTGAAACATTTAAGCCGCACATTGCGCTGCTTTTGAATTTTACGCAAAATCATCTCGATCGGCACAAAGATCTCGACGAGTATTTTAGTGCTAAAAAAAGGATATTTGAAAATCAGGATCACAATGATTTTGCTGTTCTTAACGCAGAAGAAGAGTGGTGCAAAAAAGCAGCGACGGGCATTGAATCACAAATTTGTTTTTTTAATCAGGGGGAATTTTCTTCCCAAGGGATTGTTAATCCGAATCACTTAGCGGTTCTTAGTGTTGCTAAGATTTTAGGATTGCCTTTGAATATTTGTTTGAGGGAGCTTGAGAATTTTAAGGGCGTTGAGCATCGGATGGAAAAGGTGCGAAGCCTTGACGGAGTCGAATATATTAATGATTCGAAAGCGACTACCGTTGAAGCAGGACGCTGGGCGCTTGAAAGTGTTTCTAAGCCGATTGTGATGCTTTGCGGCGGGCGAGATAAAAACTTAGATTTTTCGGTGATCCGACCATTGGTTGCTAAAAAAGTAAAAAAGTTGATTCTCTTTGGTGAAGCACGCAATAAATTGCGTGTGGCTTTCGACGGGGCGGTTAATTTAGAAGAATGCGCGACTTTAGAACAAGCCGTTAGCGTAGGTCGACAAGCAGCTATAGCGGGGGATGTTTTGATGCTTGTTCCTATGTGCACCAGTTATGATATGTTCAAAAATTTTGAAGAACGCGGGCGTGCTTTTAAGGCGATTGTTAAGAGTTTAAAGTAAGGATTTTTTAGGATAACAGACTATGCGTGAATTGCGGATTTCCATTGCTACCATTTGTTTGGCCCTTATTTGTATAGGGGTCATTATGGTTTATAGCACCAGCGGCATCAATGCGATGCAGCGTTATGGCGACAGTTTTTATTTTTTAAAACGTCATTTGGTTTTTTTAATAATGGGATTTTTGTTCTCTTGCGGGATTATGGCTGTGGATTATCGGGATTTGCGTAAAATTATTAAGCCATTTTTAGTATTTATTTTTTTCCTTTTGGTTCTTGTTCTTATTCCGCATATTGGATCTGTCAGCAATGGCGCTCGTCGCTGGTTTAAATTGGGGTTTTTTAACTTTCAACCGACGGAATTTGCAAAATTAGTGATGCTTATTTATGCGGCTGATTTTTTGGCCCGTAAGCCTAATGATGTCAAAAGTTTTCGTTGGGGATTTTTGCCACTTATGATTGTATTAGGTCTTTTGTGTGCACTTATTTTAAAACAACCAGATCTAGGCAGTGCTTTTTTGATTGGGTGTGTTGTGGTGATCATGTTTTTTATTGCTGGTGGGCAGATTTGGTATTTTGGAATTTTGGCTTTAATGGCGGTGCCGGGGTTTTATTTCTTGGTTGTCCGTGTGCCGTATCGCTGGGCGCGTATTGCAACTTTTCTTGACCCTTGGCAGGACCCGCAAGGGGCGGGGTTTCAGCTTACCCAGTCACAAATTGCTTTTGGTTCCGGCGGACTTTGGGGGGTTGGCATAGGGCATAGCATACAAAAACTTTTTTATTTGCCGGCCGCACACACAGATTTCGTTTTTTCTATTATTGGTGAAGAAATGGGATTTTTGGGAGCTTTTATCGTCATTTTATTGTTTGGGGCTTTTATTTGGCAGGGGGCGCGCATTGCTAAAAGGGTTAAGGACCCATTTGGTTATTATTTGGCTTGCGGTATTGTGACGATTCTCGGCCTGCAGGCGGTCATTAATTTTGGGGTAACTATCGGAGCTTTGCCGACGAAGGGTTTGCCACTGCCGTTTATTAGTTACGGCGGCTCGGCGCTCGTTGTCAACATGATGCTTATCGGGTTATTATTAAATATTTCGCGGATTGAAGACTGCGCATGAAACCTTTGAAAATTTTATTAGCCACCGGAGGTAGCGGCGGACATGTTTTTCCTGCATTGGTTACTGCGCAAGAATTAAAAAAGCGCGGCCATAGTATAACTTTTGCTGGAGTTTTTCGTCAGGCGGGAGCTAAAATTGAGTCTGCTGGTTTTGAGTATTTTGAAATTCACGCCAAGGGCTTTTCGACGCGTTCGGCTTTGGCTGTTATCCAATTCTTTTTTGCAGGAATTCGGGCTTTCCTTGAATCCGAATGTATTATAAAAAAAGTGAAGCCTGATATTGTCGTCGGATTTGGCGGGTATGGGGCTTTTTCACTTGTTTTAGCAGCTTGTTTGCAAGGCATTACGACGATGATTCACGAACAAAACGTTGTTGTGGGAAAAGCCAACCGAGTACTTGCGTTTTTTGTAAAAAGAATTGCCGTCGGGTTTAAACAAGCTAAAGACAGTTTGCCGATCAATAAAGTTTTGGTCACCGGTTGTCCTTCGCGGCTTGTTATAAAAGATTTTGACTACAGCGCGACCCTTAAAAGTTTTGGGTTTCCCGAGGGGATAAAAATTATCCTTGTTTTAGGCGGCAGTCAGGGAAGTCAGCGGATTAATGCCGAATTTATAAAGGCGGCTCAAAATTTAAAATCAAAAATGACCTTTGCTGTTATACATATCTGTGGGCCTGCGGATGTTGACATTTGCAAAGATGCTTATAAAAAATTAGGCATATCTCATTGGGTCGCGAGTTTTACCGACGATATTTTCAAGGCATATAGCGTTGCAAATTTGGCCGTTAGCCGTGCGGGAGCTATGACGGTAACGGAGTTGGCCGCTTTTCTTTTGCCGGCGATTTTAATCCCGTATCCTTATGCCGGCGGACATCAGAAGAATAATGCTTTGGTATTAACTCAAACAAAGGCTAGTTTTTTGATTGACCAAAAAGATTTAACCGCCGAAGTTTTAGAAAATTCTTTAGAGCGAATGTTGCGTTTTCCCATGTCCAAAGAACAGATTGCACAGGCTTATGCGGGGATTTATCAAGCAAATGCTGCAGTTATTTTGGCGGATGAAATTGAAAGGTTAAAGACGTGAAAAGTTTTGCGGCTTTTATTTTATTTTATTTGCTCAGTGTCAACACTTTGTGTGCAGAAACAAAAGATTGGGAAAAATATGATTCCCGTTATTTTGTGATTTATTATAGAAATGCACCACTCGATTTTGTTAAAACTGTTTCAGAAACAGCCGCTGAACTTTATCTGCAGATTCCGCGTAATCTTGGGTTTGTGCGTTATCAGAGTTGGATGTATCAAGATCGTGCGGCGATTTATATTTATGATGATCAAAAAGAATATCAAGCGAATGCCAAGAATATGGAGTGGTCGGCCGGTCAGGCGAATGTTTTGCAAAAAGAAATCCGTACTTTCCCGTCGGCGGCCGGATTTTTTGATTCAACACTACCGCATGAATTAGCCCATATTATTTTTAGAGAGTTTATCGGCAATACGCCCATTCCCGTCTGGCTTGACGAGGGAGTTGCCATGTATCAGGAAAAGGCTAAACGATGGGGAGCTAATAAAATTGTTGTAGACGCAATAAAGGAAAATAAATTTATTCCACTGATGCAATTAACACCAGCACGTTTAAACAGTGAGAAAAGCGCAGAAATCGTTAATATTTTTTATGCGGAAAGTGCCAGTATTGTGTATTATATGATTGTTGAATTAGGAGAAGCCCGCTTTGAAAATTTTTGCCGCAAACTTAGCGATGGCATATCGTTTGAAGAAGCACTTGACCAAAATTATAGTAGTTTTCGCAGCATACAAGACTTAAACGATCGGTGGGTCGGATATTTAAAATCTCAAATGTAGTAATATTTTTTAAGGTAAATTCTCCGCCACTAATATTGAGATTATACAGCGCTAGGGCAATCCATTTTTAAAATAATTTTAGTTTAGGAAAATTAACGTGAAATATCATTTTGTAGGCATTGGTGGTGTTGGCGTCGGGACTTTGGCTTCTCTTATTCTCGATAAAGGACATACGGTTAGCGGTTCGGATTTAAAGGACAGTGCACTTTCGCTTTCACTGCGTAAAAAAGGTGCGCAGGTTTTTATCGGGCATGCCGCCAGTCATGTCGCTGATGTGGATTATGTGGTTTATTCGTCGGCAATTAGTCTGGATAATCCTGAATTGCAAGCCGCTCGTCAAAAGCATATTCCGATTTTAAAGCGCGCAGAACTTTTAGCCCAGATTATGGATAACCATATTGGGATTACGATTGCTGGTGCGCATGGAAAGACTACGACTACGTCCATGGTTTCTCATCTTTTGTTAACCGCCGGGCTTAATCCGACGACAGCTGTTGGTGGGATTATGAGCGGCGATTCTTATAATGCGAAGTTGGGCGGCGGAAAATATTTTGTTGCCGAAGTTGATGAGAGCGACGGTTCTTTTTTGTATTTTGCCCCGCAATATTCGATTGTGACGAATATTGATTTTGAACACTTAGATTATTACAAGACATGGGATAATATCGTTGTCGCGTACGAAAAGTTCGTTGCTTGTACTTTGCCCGACGGACTTTTGATTGGTTGTGGGGATGATACGCGTTTAAAGGAACTTCTTTTAAAAAGCAAGCGAGAGTATTTAACTTATGGCTTTTCGCCGGTTAATGACCTTCATACCCAAACGATGCGTTTTGTGAATAATGAGGTTTGTTGTTGGGAATTTGATTGCCTTTTCCAAAACAAGAAACTGCCGCGTTTTGAACTGACCATCCCGGGTCAGCATAATATTCTCAATGCTATGGCGTGTATCATTTTGGGATTGCAATTAAAAATTGACCCAGAGATTATTCAAAAAAGTCTTAAAAGTTTTTCTGGCGTTAAACGGCGTTTTCAGCGTAAGGGTGCGTTTAATGAAGTTGTAGTTGTCGATGATTACGGCCATCATCCGACGGAGATTATTGCGACCTTAAAGGCCGCGCATTCGGTTAAACAAAAACGCCTGATTACGGTTTTTCAGCCGCATCGTTATAGCAGGACTAAGTTTTTAATGGAAGACTTTGTTAAAGCATTAAGTCAAACAGATTTCTTAATTTTGACAGATATTTATGCGGCCAGCGAAGAACCCATTGACGGTGTGTCCTCTGAGATTTTGCTAGAGAAGATTCATCAGGGTGGCAAAAAGGATGCAGTGTATTTAAAAAAAGAACAGATTGCCGCATATCTTGCCAAAATGGTTTCTCCGGGGGATTTAGTTTTGACTCTTGGCGCGGGGGACATTTATCGCGTCGGCGAGGAATTGTTGGGAAAGTGTGCGCAACCTATTGCAGGGATTATTTGATGGATACCAATATTTTAAATGCCAAACAGTTAGGGCGCATCGGGGTTTTGATGGGGGGGATTTCCTCTGAGCGCGAGATTTCTTTAAAAAGCGGTAAGGCGGTTTTGGCAGCTTTTCAAACTGCTGGGTGTGATGTTGTTGCAGTGGAGCTTAATACGACTAAGCAAGAAGAAATTCTAAAGCAGTTGCAAGAGGCGCAGATTGATATTGTTTTTGTAGTTTTACACGGAAAGTTTGGCGAGGATGGTCAGGTTCAAATGATTCTTGAAAAAGCGGGTATTGCTTATACTGGTTCGGGACCGTTGGCCAGCCAGCTGGCAATGGATAAAATTGCGACACAGGTTCTTTTACAAAAACAGGGGATTAGAGTTCCCGATTTCTTTGTCCTTGAAAGAAAAGAAGAGCATAAAGCTCTAAAACTTTTGGAAAATTTGGGCGGTTGTCCGGTTGTTGTTAAACCATCATCGGAAGGTTCAAGCCTTGGGGTTACAATTGTTCATTACATTGAAGAATTCTTGCCCGCCGTTAAAGCGGCTTTTGAGTTTGGCCCGAAGATTTTAGTGGATCGTTATATTGCTGGCAAAGAAATTACGGTGGGTGTTTTAAATACAAAAGCTTTACCGCCTGTTGAGATACGGCCTAAAAATAATTTTTTTGATTTTACATCAAAGTATCAAAAAGGAATGAGCAATTATATTGTTCCCGCAGAGATTTCTTTAGCAGAAGTTCAGAATATTCAAGCGCTGGCACAGCAGATTTTTAAGCTAGTCGGTTGCCGGGACATGGCGCGTGCGGATTTTATGCTCGATAAAAACGGTGATGCGTATTTTTTGGAAATAAACACGATCCCCGGATTTACTTCGACGAGTCTTCTGCCGATGGCAGCAAAGAATCAAGGTTTAAGTTTTGAAGATTTGTGTTTGACCATTGCCGGTTTTGCCGCCCAACGCAAACAATCCGCTTGTTTAAGTCAAAAGGCAGTTTGATTTATGGCAAAAAGATCAGAAAACTCGAAAGACAAAATCGCTGTCGTTATTTTGCAATATTTTATTATTTTTGTGTGTGTCGCTTTTGTGGTTTTTAGCGCCGGACAAGGGATGTATTATTATTTGCGCATTTCCCCGATCTTTAAGATCCGTGAAGTGGTCTCGCAGCAATCGTTGCAATTTATTCGGACTAAGACATTGGATCGTTTAATTGGACAAAGTATTTTTGATGTGGATCTTTATTCTGTCCAACGACGTTTGCAGGTCGAATATCCGCAAATTGATCATCTTCGCATTTATCGGCAATTTCCTAACAGAATTTATGTGGATGCTGTTAGACGTGATCCGTTTGCGGTTGTTGCTATGCACCGTCAAGAGGTTGTTATTGATAAAGATGGAATCGTTTTAGCTCTTGGGACTGTTGCTAAGCACAAATTGCCGGTTATTACGGGTTTGATCTTTGAACAGAATGCGGTTGTCGGAAAATCTTTACGGCATAGCGATTTGGTTTTAGCGACGTCGATTATCAAAAGTGTTAAAGAAAATATTCATTTAGAGTCGATGCCGGTTGTCAGTTTGGATTTAACGAATCTTTCTCAGATTCAATGTGTTTTGGCTAACGGGATGAAAATTGTTTTGGCAGAAGATAAAATTCAACAAAAAATAGTAATGCTGGGAATTGTTATTTCACAGGGAAAGATTAAACCAGAAGAATTTAATTATATTGATTTGCGTTTTAAAGAACCGATCATTAACCCAAAAGCAAAGAATAAATCTGGCATCTAAGATGATTATTCGACGAGGTCTGTATGTTTAAAAACTTTGTTTCGCGAAAATATTATTGCGGGTTTGATTTAGGAACACAAAGTGTTAAGGCGGCTTTGATAAAAGATCTTAATAATCAACCGGCAGAATTTTTAGGCGTTTATGAAATGAAAACCGCAGGGTTTAAAAACGGCGTGCTTGTGGATCTTAGCGAGTTAGCTGAGTGTGTGCACTTGACACTGGCAGGTCTTATGGGTAAGACGGGGATTAAACTTAAAGATATTCAGTTAGGCGTCGGCGGGGAAATGATACAAAAGCAATATTCGACGGCGGTCATTCCACTTTTGGAGCGTGGCAGCAAGGTGATTTCGCCCAATGACATACGCAAGGTCAAGGATCAAGCCAAAATATTGGGTGCCAGGATTGAGGAGGATGTCTTGCATAATTTTCCGCAATATTACAAGGTTGATGATGTTAAAGCGGCGCTTAATCCGGTTGGCCTTTATGGACGCAAGATTGAAATTAATGCATTGTTGCTTTTGGTTAAACACATTCAATTGCAAAATTTAGTCAAAGCTGTTAATCAGGCGGGTTTTGATGTTGCAAATATTTTTTATACTTCTTATTCTTCGGCGCAGGCGTGTTTAAGTGAATATCACCGTCGGCAGGGCTGTGTCTTGGTAGATATTGGTTCTCTTATGACGGACATTCTTATTTTTCATGACGGGTTTTTAAAATATGTTGTCAATATTCCCTTAGGAGCAGAACATTTGACTCAAAGCATTGCCAATCGCTTGGAAATCCCTTTTGACTTGGCCGAAGAGATTAAAAAGTCTTATGCGTTTGCCTTAAGTTCTCAAGGGCGTACTGATGAAGAAATTTTAATAAAAAATGCGCAAGGTTATACGCCTATCAAAAAGGAAGCCATCGCCCAATCGCTTGAGCCTGCGCTGGCGCGTTTTGTTGATATGCTATTGCAAGCGATTAAAAATTCGAACCTAGAAAATGATATTAAAGCCGGCATTGTAATAATAGGCGGCGGATCGCTTTTGCCGGGGCTTGAGGAACGCATTGAACAGGCTGCCAAGATGCCGGTAAAGGTGGGCAAGATTAATATTACGACCAAACGTTTGCCTTATGCGGCAAAGTATTGTGCCGCGGTTGGCTTGGCTCAGCTAGGCGTAGCTCACACTAGCGGCCGGCTGGCTTCTCAAGAGGGAAACGTTGGGTTAAAGCAAAGAATTTCAAACAAAGTCGTTGAGGTGTATCAAGAATATTTCTAATTAATTGTTTTGTTTGCGGCGGTTTTGATAAAAAGAAATATCTTTGAGAATGGTTTTAAGGCGGGTTACTTCGCTAAACATATAGAGCATCCAAAAAGAATTTAATAGCATCAAGACAATAATGATATGTGTGGAACTTGATTGCTGGATTAAGAGTTGTTCGATAACATTTCCTTTTGAGGAAGTCTGTGCAATATCAATGGTGCGAAAAGTGCCCATGAGAAAAATAAAAAAGATGACGATGAGAATAAACTCGAAGAACAAAATGTAGAAATGCCGCATCATCCAGCGTGAAGCCTGCGTGTCCCACTGTCTGACCTTATTCATAAAATCTGCAAATGCCATCACAAACCCCTTGTGTTATTGATCAAGACTATCTTAATCAAATTTTTTTAGTGTGCAATGGGTTTTATAAATTATTTGGGCAGTTGTTTTATTAGGGCGGAGTATAAACACAGCGAAAGCCGACGTGGGCAAGATCTGTGGTTTGGTCTTCTGTCAGCCATGTTGAAAAAATACCTGCGCGCCGGTCGCGCGTTGTGCCGTCACTCACAAATTTGCGAGGATCTGACGCAGGGTGAGTTGCGTCCGTTTCGTTATAAGAGCCTCCTCGGTACATGGCAATGCCGGTAGCACTAGCGTAGAAAGGTGTAGAACGCCAACTGATCGTTCCAAACCCACGGTAATAATCTAAACCAACACCGGTTGTGCTATAAAAAGTTCCGCTTAAATTAGAAGGATAGAAAGCAAGATAATTATTAAAAGATGTTGTAACTGCTTCTGGAAACAGCAAAGGTAATATAGTCCGATATTTAAACTGTGGAGCGCTTACATTGAAATCATCATTGATTTCTTGAACGCAGGGGTTATCATTTCCGCTTCCCGCATCGTCGCATGCGGTCAGAGAATAACTGATTGGGGATCCGGCTAGATCCGGTGACACCCATGAGCTAATATTCCCGGCCATATCCCAAATAGTTTCCCCATTAGAAAGAAAAAATGTCCGTCTTTGAAAAAAGGCATTGAAGTCCGTTAGACAGTCGGAGTTATTTGTTCCGTCGCATCCTAAGGCATCATTAACATTTGCGTCTAAATGATGACTAGGATTTCCGTCACTATGGCCGGTAGGCAAGTGTCCTAAACCAACTCCTCCGCCAGACCAATTCGCAGAATAATTTTCAATGCTTATCGCAATTGTCATCCATTCGGGATTTGTAATAAGGTGAAAATCTGCCCCTAGGCTGCTGCATTTAGCTTGTGCGTCTTGAAAGCTTATCTTTCGCCACGGCAGGTCGTCGGGCCGCGATTCGGGATAGTAATCGTTAAGAACTGTAACAATTCCGTTAGCATCAGGGTTGCCCGTTGTCTTTTTCACAGCTTTCATATGATATTTGGAAACACAAAAATCTTTAACTGTTCCGGCGCGAGCTGGATCTGCAGGAACTGGAATAAAACCGTCAGGACAGCAGGGTAAGTTTGTCAAGCTTCCCATATTGATCCAACGGACGCCGTTACAAAATTGCATCATATTTATACCGGAGTTATAAATCTGTTCTCCGGCTTCGGTTGCAAGGCAAGTATTTGCCGTCGTTGAACAGTCGGTGACATATTTTATGTTAGGGGTAATAGTGGCGTTACAAAATTCCATACGGTTATATGTAGTGTTTTCATAAACTTGTTTACCGGCATTTGTCCTACAGCCGGTGCTGGTGGGCAACAGTTCGGGAGCTCCAAGTAATTTCCAATTTGTGCCGTCGCAAAATTCAAGTTTGTCGCCATTATTGACTATCTGACCGGCTTGAGTGCAGGGTGCGGCTTTTGCATTGTTTGCAAAAAGTGTTAGGAAAAATAAAAGTGTAAAAATAGATTTCTTCAAAATGATCTCCTAAGGCGTTACCAGTGATTCTTTTTGGTCAAAAGAATTTTCTAAAGATTTGATCTGTTCCTCTTGATTATGGATCAAGTCTGATTGCTTTGAAAGTTCTTGGGCCAAAGTGTCATTCTTTGTTTTAAGTTCTTTGACGGCTTCAATCAAAGGCGCAATCAATGATGGATAATCAACTGCCTTGGCACCTTCTTGACCGTAGACAATTTCAGGAAAGACTTTTTCGACATCTTGCGCAATGACGCCCATGTGTTTGCGTGTATCTTGTGCATTGTCTTTCCACTCAAATGAAACACCGTTAAGATGTGAAATTTTTTCCAGCGCGTTGGTTAGAGGGGTGATATTTTCTTTAAGTGTAGCGTCGGAGGTGAGGATTAAAGTTGTAGCTTTAATATTACCTGTGACTTCGAGCAATTCTGTCGGGTTTTGTTTATTGATCCCGACATTGCCGTTAGCAAGGATGGTTAAAACATTACCTGAATTTACTGTCGCCGCGTTTGTGCTTACTTTTAGATATGGTAAAGTATTTGGGGAAGGTATTGCTGGAGGACCAATAGCATTTCCGGCAAGATCGACTACAGCTAAAGGTGTAGGATTGCGGATTCCCAAAAAGCCATTGCCTTTAAAAGTAAATTGTTCTTTCATGTCCGTCCCACCAGATCCATCACGCAAAAGGATTGATAGGGAAGATTCCGCTGCACTAGCAGTGACATCTTGATAAACAGCTTTAAGGGAAACATAATTTTGTGTAGACACACCTCCTAGAACTCCACTAAACGAAAAAGTTGCCCCTGAATTAGGAGTTCCTGATAGATTCTCTATTGCGAAAGCTTCAGGTGTCCCGATATCATTAACAACAATATGAAGAGCTTTTTGGGGATTATTAGTGCCGATTCCTACCCAAGGTTTCCGCAAAGCCAAGTCAGGATACGGTGTTGAAAAGAAGTATTGATCGACTCTTGCCCCTCCTTGTGAAGAATCAAAACCGGGTGCTTGCGTGACCATCGACCATAAACCTGTAATTGATCCCCACACAGTACTTCTGCAAATTTGTAAAGTATTCGTAGCATTCTCAAAATAAAGCGAACCATCAACACATGCACCCAAGAGAGGACTTTGAGGGAAAAGGCGCAGCTGTTGATAAGTACCAAAAGGTGAAGGATAGTATGAAGTTAGGTTAATATTATTTGCTTGGCCATAAGCTAAGCGAGGAAAATATAAAAGCAGCATTGTCAGGCT
>CAZNNZ010000018.1:3806-19724 GCA_964574575.1 uncultured Planctomycetales bacterium | reverse complement strand
CTAAAGTCTTGACGATATCGAGCACCCCGGGCTTTTTGACCCAGTGAAACTGAATGTTTTGTCGTGTGGTCAGACGAAGAGAAGAGATCCCTTGTGGATCGCGCGCGTATTTTTCGGAAAGCTCGTCGAAAAGCTGCCATTGCTTGCGGTTAATCGGTCCGCCGCCGGGAATACCGACGCGAATCAAATACATCCAGTCTTTTTCACTGCCGGTTTGCGCGCGGTTAAATTCCAAATAAATGCCGCAGGACTTGGCGAGTGCTTCAGCTTCCCACGTGAGATCCGGTTTTTCAAAATCGCGAAATTCTTCTGCAAGCGTTCCGCGCAAGCCGTTGGAAGCGAGCTTGTTTTTTTCTTCCGGTGAAAAATCTTCAGGTTTGGTATGTAAATTTGGTGTGAATGGTTTTTTCATGATTTTTCTTTCTGTTGTTTGATTTGGCGGTATTATAACCTATCGAGTAGGTGTGTCAATTATGAAAACAACTGATCCTTATATCGGTCGCTGGTGGGAAAAATCTGCCGACAATCGTATTCTTTGCAAGCTTTGTCCGCGTCACTGTTTATTAAGTGAAGGCCAGAGGGGATTTTGTTTTGTGCGTCAAAATGTCGGCGGGCAAATGGTTTTGACAACCTATGGCCGCTCGAGCGGTTTTTGTATTGACCCAATTGAAAAAAAGCCGCTCAATCATTTTTATCCGGGAACCAGTGTCCTATCTTTTGGCACCGCCGGTTGTAACTTAGGCTGTAAATTTTGCCAGAATTGGGACATCAGTAAATCGCGTGAATTTGATCGTCTCACCGATCAAGCCAGTCCGTCACAAATTGCCAGCGCCGCTAAAGCGCATAATTGCACGTCTGTCGCTTTTACTTATAATGACCCAGTTATTTTTGCCGAATATGCCATTGATGTTGCCGATGCGTGCCGTGAAAAGGGCATTAAAACCGTTGCTGTAACCGCTGGTTATATGACCGATGATTCGCGAGCCGAATTTTATCAGCACATGGACGCGGCTAATGTGGACTTGAAAGGCTTTAGCGAAAAGTTTTATGACAAAATTACGTCGGGTCATTTACAGCCGGTTTTGGATACTTTGGTTTATTTGAAAAAAGAAACGAAGGTTTGGTTTGAAATCACGACTTTGCTTATTCCCGGTGAGAATGATTCCGAAGAGGAAATTCACGCGATGTGCGAGTGGATAGCAATGAATTTAGGGCTAGACGTTCCACTGCACTTTACCGCGTTTCATCCGGACTTTAAAATGCTGGATAAACCCAATACGCCGGCGGCGATTTTGAAACGTTCTCGGCAAATAGCAATTTCCAAGGGCTTGCATCATGTTTATACCGGCAACATTCACGACCCGCAAGGCGGCAGTACGTATTGTCATCACTGCAAAAAAGTTTTAATTGAGCGTGACGGTTATGAACTTGGTGCGTATAATCTTGAAGAATTTAATCATTGTAAATTTTGCGGGACAATTTGCGCCGGGCATTTTGCCGATAAACCCGAAAGCTGGGGAGCAAAAAGACACCCGATTAAAATTTCAAATTAAGGAAAAAATATTTTATGCGTATTCTAAGTTGGAACGTTAACGGCATTCGGGCTGGCGAAAAAAAAGGTTTCTTAAACTGGCTGGCTCAAGAATCACCCGAAATTCTCTGCCTGCAAGAAACCAAATGTCATCCTTCCCAACTTGGCGAAAATTTACTCAAGCCCGACGGGTATAAAACATTTTGGTCAGCCGCCGAAAAGGGCGGTTATAGCGGGGTGGCGGTGTATTCCAAAAAAGAACCACGTGTGGTTGAAGACGGCATTGGTGTTAAAGAGTTTGACAGCGAAGGCCGGACACTGATGCTCGAGTACGATGACTTTATTCTGTTTAATATTTATTTTCCAAACGGCGGGGCCGGCAATAAGCGCGTGCCATTTAAGATGGCGTTTTATGATGCGTTTCTTGCACGAGTTGAAAAGTTGCGCAAAGCGGGGAAGAAAATTATTATTTGCGGGGACGTCAATACCGCGCATGAAGAAATCGATTTGGCGCGCCCTAAAGAAAATCAAAAGAACACCGGTTTTTTGCCCGAAGAGCGGGAGTGGGTGACAAAATTTTTGAAACACGGTTACGTGGACACGTTTCGGCATTTTCAAAAAGACGGCGGGCATTACACTTGGTGGGATTATAAAACCGGTGCACGGGCGCGTAACGTTGGCTGGCGTATTGATTATTTTTTTGTCAGTGAAAATTTAATTCCGCAGTTAAAGAGCGCCTTTATATTAAGTGAAGTTATGGGCTCTGACCATTGTCCGGTTGGGATTGCGATAAAGAGTTAACCGTAGGGAACGGTCGCGACCGTTCCCTACAAGAAATAGCACATCGTTTATTTTGTAGGAGCATGATATTTATTCGGTACGGGCGTATTGAATGTCGTACGGACACGGTGTTTATTCAGTAGGGAACGGTCGCGACCGTTCCCTACAAAACATATTATGAAAAAAATCTTTATCATCTTTTTGTTTTTCTTTCTTCTTGTTGCTCCCGCATTTGCCAATAACCTTGTCATCAGCAATGCTACGCTCGAAGACCGCAATGCGTCGGCTAACACGATGGTCGTGCAGTTTAACATTAGCTGGGATCACAGCTGGCGAAAGAATGATGGCCGGCACGATGCGGCGTGGGTGTTCGTCAAACTTTACCAAAACTCCACCGCCCCGTGGCTGCACGGCAAGCTTTATACGGCAGGAACCAATCCGACTGGAACTTCGCCGGGAACTAATTCGGATTTAAAAATCGTTGTGCCGACTGATAAAATCGGCGCGTTTATTTTGCGCACCGCGACGGGCAGTGGGAGCTTTTCGTCCCAAAAGGTGCGGCTCGTCGTCGATTATGGATCAAGCGGACTTGCCGACACGGATACGGTAACCGCCAAAGTTTTTGGCATCGAAATGGTCTATGTGCCAGAGGGTCCATTTTATATCGGCGGCGAAACGCATGACTTGAATGAAACTCCTGGTTCAGTGTATGGGATCGATGATGCATCCATTTCTGTTTTTAATTCGGCTGGCACTTTTCAATGGTCCAAGCGTTTGGGTGGGACGGAGATCGGGCTGAATATGGATGCTGGCAAGGCTATAATTACGAATAGTGTTAATAATGTTATCATAGCGGGGCATGTTTACGGTAATGCAGACTTAAACGGAGATGGAGATACTGCAGACTCAAATGAGAGTGGTGCTGGCGTATATGGAACATCGTCTGATGCTTTTATTTCTGTTTTTAATTCAGCTGGTACTTTTCAATGGTCTAAGCGTTTGGGCGGGACAAATAATGATTCTGTCAGTCGAGTCGTTGTGGACAGCGGTAATAATATTATTGTGGGGGGGACTGTTAATGGTAACGTAGATTTAAACGGGGATGGGGATACGGCCGATACCAATGAAGCGACCGGCGGTGTATATTCAAGTTTTGATGCGTTTATCTCCGTTTTTAATTCAGCCGGAACTTTTCTGTGGTCTAAGCGTTTGGGGGGGACAACTAGTGATTTAGGCAATGCTGTAACGGTGGATAGCAGCAATAATAATGTAATTTTAGGAGGAGGGGTTACTGAAAAAGTAGACTTAAACGGCGATGCGGCGCTGACGGCCAGTTATGCTTTTTATCAAAACGGCTACGAAGACACCGCACCGCAAATCACAACTACAGCGACGAGTATCAGTGTAGATACCAATAGCAATGATGATATTGATACTTCCCCTGTGACAGTCACAGGCGGAAGCGGGATCACCGGTAACACCTCCTGGCCCAATGGGTATGATGATTTTTATGCGATGAAATACGAAATCACCCAGGGGCAGTATGTGGATTTTCTAAATACTTTAAGCCGCGTCCAGCAGCAAGTGCGGGTCGCTTCATCGGTTGGTGGCGACACAATCGCCAATTATTATGTGATTACCAATGAAACCTCTGTCATCTACCGTCAGGGCATCCGCGCGCCGGCCTCCGGCAACGGGACCAGCCCCACGACCGTTGTGTTTGGCAATGATTTTAATGCGAATGGGGTTTTTAACGAAAGTGATGACGGCCAGAATATTGCGATGAATTTTGTTTCATGGATGGATAATGCCGCGTACGCGGACTGGGCGGGACTTCGGCCGATGACGGAACTGGAGTTTGAAAAGATGACGCGCGGACCCAATAGTGCAGTTTATGGGGAGTATGCCTGGGGTACAACAAAATATACGACGGTAACATCGCTTTCGGGTACTGGACGCGGTTCTGAAACTTCTGTTGAAAAAGGAGAAGGTCTTTCTTTAACGAGTTTGGATGGGCCGTTGCGCGTTGGATTTGCGGCAACTAATGCGACCAATCGCAAGAGTGCCGCTGCAGGTTATTATGGCAATATGAATTTATCGGACAATGTGTGGGAATTTGTTGTGTCTCTTGGGTTATCGGTGGGACGGGCTTTTAGTGGAACTCATGGGGATGGGACATTGGTCAACGGGGTGGGTGCAGCTTATGATGGAAATGCGACGAATAATGATTGGCCGGGCATTAATGGAACAGTGGCCCGTGGGGTAACCAGTGGTTCAGGCACAGGACGAAGAGGAGGAAGTTATTCAAACATATTCTCGGTTTCTTATCGTGGATTGGCTAGTTCTGCGAGTTCTGTTAGGAGTGACTCTTTTGGCATCCGCGCTGTTCGGACGGCGCCGTAAAAAAATCGTAGGGAACGGTCGCGACCGTTCCCTACAAAAAATAACACAACGTTTATTTCGAGGCGTATTGCAATACGCCCCCACAAATTCGCGGGCGTTGTGTGCGCACGGCACCGTAAGAGAAAAAATGTAGGGAACGGTCGCGACCGTTCCCTACAAAAAATAACACAACGTTTATTTCGCAGGGGCGTATTGCAATACGCCCCTACACAATCCACGATTTATTTCTTTATGGACATCGACTCCTTACCATACTTTGCCAAACAATGTGCGCAGCTTATCAAAAATGCCAAACGCATCGTTGTTCTCTCCGGCGCTGGTATATCGACGAATGCCGGAATTCCCGATTTTCGCGGCCCCCGTGGACTCTATGTCACCAAGCAGTACAATGCCGAAAAAGTTTTTGACTTAGATTTCTTTGCCCGCGACCCAAAACCTTTTTATGAGTTTGCTCGTGACTTTATCCAGTTAGAAGAACAGATCAAACCAACAATTACACATAAATTCTTTGCGCAATTAGAAAAGTCAGGAAAAGCTGTCGATATCATAACGCAAAACATTGACTCTCTGCATCAGCGGGCGGGTTCCAAAAATGTTTATGAATTGCACGGCAGTTTTGAAAAAAGTTTTTGCCGCGATTGTCAAAAAATGTTTTCGTTTACCGAGTTAAAAGAAAAAATCCAAACGCAAGTTGTGCCGACCTGCGAGTGCGGCGGAGTTTTAAAGCCGGCGATTGTTTTTTTTGGCGAAGATGTGCAATATTTTAATGCGGCCGTCGAACTTGCCAAAGCGTCTGATCTTTTTTTTGTTGTGGGAACAAGTTGCGTCGTGCAACCGGCCGCACAAATCCCGACTTTTGCAACAGGTGATATCATTGTCGTTAATAAGGGAAAAGTCGAGCTTGAGCTGGACACCATTACATTGCGTGTTAATTTTGACACGGATGAATTCTTTTCAAGAGTTTTTTAAAAAAAGTCCTTTACATCATCCCCAGTGGCTGTGGTATACTCGCCAATTATGATTAAGACTTTTCGCCACTACCAAACGTCAATCGGCCGCAAACAAATCGTTGCGACAACGGGTTTACTTTTGATTCTTTTTATCTGCGGACACTTGGTGGGAAACCTTTTGTTCTTTGGCGGGCCTGACCTTTACAATGGCTACGCGGCTTTTTTGGCCAAGCTTCGGCCGGGTCTGTATGTTATTGAAGGCATTTTGGCTTTGATCTTTTTGTCGCATATTTTGGTTACCTACTTTCTCGTTTATAAAAATTTAACTTCTCGCCCTGTAGGGTACAAAGTTATTGCCCCCAAGGCCGAGCGTTCTTTTGCTGCGCAGATCATGCCCTTTACGGGGACCATCGTTTTGGCATTTATCTTTTATCACTTGTGGGATTTTACTTTTACGACGCACGAAGGCGCTCAAAGCATTTTGCGCGACGGCAAAAACTACGGCCTTTACGGCTTAGTTTATAATTCCTTTACAGATTGGATTCATAGCACCTTTTACATTATTGCGATGGCCAGTATCGGTTTCCATTTAAGTCATGGGGTTGAAAGTTTTTGTCAAACTTATGGGTTTAATCATCCTAAATATACTTCACGCGTTCGATTTGCCAGTAACTTGTTTGGGATATTAGTAGGCTGGGGCTTTAGTTCGATTCCCGTCTATGTTTTAATCAAAAATCTGGTAAACAATTAAGCCTATGCTCGACTCAAAAGTCCCATCTGGTGCACTTAAAGATAAATGGTCGCAACATAAACTGCATGTCAAGCTCGTCAATCCGGCCAATAAGCGCAAGTACAGTGTTATTGTCGTCGGTACCGGTTTAGCCGGAAGTTCTGCGGCCGCGACATTAGCCGAACTTGGGTATAAGGTCAAAACTTTTTGTATTCAGGACAGCCCTCGTCGCGCACACAGCATTGCCGCGCAAGGTGGAATTAATGCCGCAAAGAATTATGCTAATGATGGCGACAGCGTTGAGCGCTTATTTTATGACACTATTAAGGGCGGGGACTTTCGTGCTAGTGAAGCGAATGTTTATCGTCTAGCCGAAGTTAGCAATGCGATCATTGATCACTGCGTTGCTCAAGGTGTTCCCTTTGCACGCGATTACAGCGGGTATTTGGATAATCGTTCTTTTGGGGGCGCACAGGTTTCGCGGACGTTTTATGCTCGCGGCCAAACCGGTCAACAGCTGCTTTTAGGCGCGTATTCTTCTTTGATGAAAGAAGTTGCTCGCAAAAATATCGAACTTTATCCTAGGCAAGAAATGCTGGACTTGGTCGTCATTGACGGAGTTGCCAAAGGAATTGTCACACGCAATCTTATCACGGGAAAAATCGAATCACATGCGGCCGATGCAGTTATTATGGCGACGGGTGGCTATTCTTCGATTTTTTATCTTTCGACGAATGCCAAAGCGTGTAACGCCACAGCCATTTGGCGTGCTTACAAAAGAGGCGCGTATCTTGCCAATCCGTGTTTTACACAAATTCATCCGACTTGTATTCCAGTGCACGGCGATTATCAGTCTAAGCTCACTTTAATGAGCGAGGGCTTGCGCAATGATGGGCGTGTGTGGGTCCCTAAAAATGCGAATGATAAAAGAAGTCCGACAAAAATTTTGGAAAGTGAACGCGATTATTTTCTCGAAAGAAAATATCCGACGTTTGGGAATCTTGTACCGCGCGATATTGCCTCGCGCAACGCCAAAGAGCAATGCGACGCTGGTCGCGGTGTTGGAGAGACTGGCATGGCCGTTTATTTGGACTTGGCTGCCGCAATCAAGCGTGTCGGCAAAGCGACGATTACCGAGCGTTATGGCAATTTGATTGAAATGTACGAAAAAATCACCGGCGACAATCCTTACGAAATGCCTATGATGATTTATCCGGCGCCGCATTACACGATGGGCGGCTTATGGGTTGATTACAATTTGATGAGTACCATTCCAGGGCTTTTTGTTTTAGGCGAGGCAAACTTTTCGGATCATGGAGCTAATCGTCTGGGCGCCAGCGCTCTGATGCAAGGTTTGGCCGACGGATATTTCATTATTCCCTACACGATTGGCGATTATTTAGCTCAAATACAACCGCTTGATAGCGACATTACTTCTTTGCCCGCCTTTAAGGAAGCCGAAGGGCAAATTGTCCAAAAAGTAACGCGTCTTTTAGGTGCCAAAGGCAAACGAACGGCGGATGATTTTCATAAACAATTAGGGCGATTATTGTGGAACAAATGCGGGATGTCGCGAACCGAATCTGGCTTAAAAGAAGCGCTTGATGAGATTCCAGAAATCCGCAGTGAATTTTTGGAGAACATTAATGTTCCCGGCAGCGGCGAGGATTTAAACCAAAGTCTTGAAAAAGCCGGTCGTGTCGCTGATTATTTGGAATTTGCTGAATTGTTTGTTAGGGATGCTTTGCATCGCAAAGAATCCTGCGGCGGACATTTTCGTGAAGAATATCAAACGCCCGAAGGCGAGGCCAAACGCAATGACGAAAAGTTTTGTTATGTGGCCGCTTGGCAGCATGTCGAGGGAAAAAATGCTGAACCGATCCTTCATAAGGAACATTTAAAATTTGAAAGTGTCAATTTGACTCAAAGAAGTTATAAATGAAATGACGCAACGCGGCATTTCATCCCCGAGATTTACGAGGGGATAAATAATTATGGATATCATTATGGACAAAAAATTAAATTTGAAATTAGTAATTTGGCGGCAAAAAAATCCTGAAGATAAAGGTAATTTTGAAACTTATCAAGTCAAAGATATTGATACGGCGATGTCTTTTTTGGAAATGATCGACGTTCTTAATGAACGTTTGATCAAAGAAGGCCAAGAGCCCATTGCTTTTGACCATGATTGCCGTGAGGGGATTTGTGGAATGTGCGGTGCCGTCGTTAATGGCAAGGCCCACGGAAAACTCAAAGGCACAACCCTTTGCCAATTGCATATGCGTCATTTTCAAAATAATGAAACTATTATTATTGAGCCTTGGCGCGCCAAGGGCTTTCCCGTTGTCAAAGATCTTATTGTTGACCGAAGCGCCTTTGACAGAATTATTTCTTCTGGCGGATATATTTCTGCAAAAACCGGTTCTGCGCCTGATGGCAATGCTATTCCGATCGCAAAAGAAAATGTTGATCAATCGATGGATGCCGCTGCATGTATCGGATGTGGCGCTTGTGTCGCTGCGTGTCCCAATGCTTCGGCCATGCTTTTTGTGGGCGCTAAGGTCAGCCATTTGGTTCTTTTACCGCAAGGCAAGGTCGAAAGCAAAACGCGCGTTAATAACATGGTTCTTCAGATGGACAAAGAAAATTTTGGCAACTGTTCTAATGAATATGAATGTGAGGCCGCTTGTCCTAAAAGTATCAGTGTTGCTAATATTGCTCGCATGAATCGCGAATTTATGTTTTCACGAATATCCCGTCAGTTATAAGCGTTTTTCTTCTTTTTCTGCAATTGTGGTAACATACCTTAATTTTATAGACTTTGCCTTATGAAAATTGATAAAGCCACAATCCTCAAGTTTGATAAACCTGGTCCTCGCTATACGAGTTATCCGACGGCACCTGAATGGTCAACCTCCGTTAATAACTTAACCTATCATCAAAAACTTCGGCAGTTTGGGCAAAGTGGTAAAACACTTTCGGTTTATGTCCATATTCCGTTTTGTGAATCTTTATGTTATTTTTGCGGCTGCACGATGAATGTTCGCAAAAATGAAGAGCATGTCGGCAACGAATATCTGGATTATCTCGAGAAAGAAATTGACCTTGTGGCTAAACATATTGGGACAAAAGCAACAGTTCGCCAACTTCATTGGGGGGGAGGCACACCGTCTTTTTTAAGCGATCAGCAAATGAAACGGCTTTATCAAAAAATAGCGGATGCCTTTGATATTGACCCGTCAGGCGAAATTGCAATAGAAGTTGATCCTCGGCGGGTAACAGAAAGTAAAGTCGAAACATTGCGAAAACTGGGTTTTAACCGCATTTCAATCGGCGTACAGGATTTTGATCCGACTGTGCAAAAACATCTTAATCGGATACAACCTTTAGAATTAGTTAAGCAGTTTAATGGCTGGTGTCGCGAGGTTGGGTTTGAATCGATAAATTTTGATTTGATTTACGGCTTGCCGTATCAAACGGCTTTATCTTTTGAGGCAACCGTTAAACAAGTGCTTTCTTTGCGCCCTAATCGCATTGCGCTGTATAGTTTTGCTTATGTTCCGTGGCTTAAGAAACATCAAACTAAAATTGATCAAAGTCAATTGCCGTCGACGGATCAAAAACTCGAAATATTTTTGAATGCCCGCAATGCGTTTTTACAAAATGGTTATCAGTCTATTGCGATGGACCATTTTTCTCTTGCCGACGATGATTTGAGCAAGGCCTTTGACAAAGGGACATTGCATCGCAACTTTATGGGTTATACGGTTAAGCCGGCGGATGAATATATCGGGTTGGGCACCTCAGCGATTGGATTTTTGGAGGAAACATTTTTTCAGAATTACAAAACCATTCCCGAGTATTACCGAGTTTTAAAGCAAGGTCAGCTTGCTGTTGAGCGGGGTAAAGAACTTACCGAAGATGATGTGATCCGTCAGTGGGTTATTAAATCTTTGATCTGTCAATTTATGGTTGATAAAAAAGTTTTTGCCCAACATTTTTCTAAAGATTTTGACCTGTATTTTCAAGAAGAACAAAAACATCTTGCGAAATGTGCCCAAGAGAGTCTAGTATCTTTAGAACAAGATAAAATTGTTGTAACAAATTTAGGCAAGATTTTTGTGCGCAATATTTGTATGGGCTTTGACTGGTATTTAAGGCAAGAAGCAAGCTATAAACGTTTTTCAAAGACGGTATAAAAATGATCAGTAACGGGTCCTGCCGCTTCAGGGACTCTAGCGTCCTCGCAAGCTGCGGGCGCTAGAGGACTTCCCTTGCGCGTCACCCGTTCGAAATGATGGAGATAGTTTCATGTTGGAATCATTATTACTTCACACATTCTCTGGCAAGAACAAAACCGTCCCTGTCTGGTTTATGCGACAGGCTGGACGTTTTTTGCCAGAGTATCGTAAAATCCGAGAAAGGCATTCGTTGGACGAAATGTTTCGTGACCCTAAGATAGTCGCAGAGGTGACGTGTTTGCCCGTCGACATTTTGAAGGTCGATGCCGCAATTCTTTTTGCGGATATTTTGACCTTGCCAATGCATTTGGGTTTTAAAATTACTTTTGACCTTAAGCATGGTCCGGTGATTGAAAACCCATTTGCGTCTATTACAGATTTTGACCATTTGCATAATTTAGAAGATATCCCACATATCCGCAAAGCGATTGCTTTAACAAATCAACATCTTGCACCGGAAATTCCTCTTATCGGTTTTGCAGGTGCGCCGTTTACAGTGCTGTGTTATTTGATTGAAGGCGGATCCTCGTCGAACTTTCGCAAAGTTTTTAAGTTTATTAATGAAAACCCTGTTGGATTTCATAAACTGATGAAATTTTTAACAGCGAACACGATCACTTACCTAAATTTGCAAAAAAAGGCTGGCATTAAAGTTTTTCAACTGTTTGATTCGTGGGGAGGGATTTTACGATCTTGTGATTACGAAAACTTTATTCTCCCGTATGTCCGCGAGATTTTTTCGTCAGTTGATCTTCCGTCGATCTATTATCTTAAAAATTCGTTTCATCTTTTATCGCAAATGCAAAACTCCGGCAGTGATTTTTTAAGCGTTTGTGAGACGGTGGATTTAACGAATCCAAAGATATTGTCCAAAACAAAACAGGGAGTGCAGGGAAATTTGTTTCAGGGTCTTTTATATGCCAAGGACAAGGTCATCGAAATGGAAGTTTTAAAGATTTTAAAAGCTACCCGACGTTTCAAAAAATATATTTTTAATTTAAGCCACGGCATACAGCCTGATGTTCCCGTCGAAAAAGTCAAAATGATTGTGGATTTGGTGCACGGGTTTAAACGTTAATATGAGCAAGCAAATTATCATTGTCGGCGGCGGAGTCAGCGGTTTAACAGCTCTTTATTACCTGCGACAAAAATATGCTCAGCGGTCGGATATTACGATTAAACTGCTCGAACAAGAGCCGCTTGCCGGCGGCACGATCAAAACCATCTGTCGAAAAGGCTTTCAATTTGAAACCGGCCCTAACGGTTTTTTGGATAATAAACCCAGCACCTTGGCACTGGTTAGTCAATTAGGCCTTGAGAACCAACTGATTGCCGCAAGTCCAGCCACCAAAATTCGTTATATTTGCGTCAATGATTCTCTTTATTCTTTACCGTCGGGCATAAACTCATTTTTTAATTTCAAACCTCTAAAATTACGGGATAAATTGCGTGTTGCAAAAGAAATTTTTGTTGCCAAAGGCCAAAATGCACAGGAAACGGTTTATGAATTTGGCACTCGACGGCTGGGTGAGAATTTTGCAAAATACTTCTTAGATCCTATGGTCAGCGGAATTTTTGGTGGCGATGCCCAAAACTTAAATTTACAGTACGCTTTCCCGCGCATTTACCAGATTGAGCAAGAATATGGGTCACTTTTTAAAGGGATGATCGCTTTGGCATTTGAAAAAAAACGACTGCGTCGCAAGAATTCTTTAACTGCCGGCCAGCCGACTGGCCAATTGTGGTCATTTAAAAACGGCATGGGCCAGCTGACGGACAAACTTATTGAGACATCCCGGGATTTTATTGAGACGGGGGTATCTGTTGAACAAATTTTTGTCGAAAGGGATGGTTATAAACTTCAATTTGCACAAAAGGAATATTTTGCCGACGAACTTATTTTGTCTGTTCCCGCTTTTTCTGCCGCCGACATGTTAAGGGGTGTTCATCAAAATTTGGCCGACGAACTTACGAAAATTCCTTATGCCTCAATAACCGTCGTCGGGTTAGTTTATGATAAGAAACAATTTGACCGATTGCCGCAAGGGTTTGGGTATTTACGGCCGACGCATGAGGGCCGTGAAGTGTTGGGCGTTCTTTTTAGCAGTAATATTTTTCCTAGCCGCTGTCCCGATGGAAAAATGCTTTTTCAAATTATGTTAGGCGGCGCACGCAATCCTAATACGGTGCGAAAAAGCGATTGTGAGCTTTTGGCTTTGGCCAAAGAAGAATTGACCGAGATTTTAGGCGCTAGGGGAGAACCCAACGACGAATTTTTACTGCGCTGGGGCAAAGCGATTCCCCAGTATGACCGTGCTTACCCACAAACTTACAGCGCGATCAAAAAATTCGTCGAGCAGACGCCACATCTACATTTATTGGCCAATTACTTGGGCGGCATTTCTCTTAATGACTGTACCGCGAATGCCAAAGCGCTTTCGGATAAATATCTAATCGATGGGACAAAAATTTAGTAAAATTTTATTGTAACCCCCTTTACTTTCCAGTACTCTCAAAGGCATGGATCGCGATAAGGACTTAACATTTTCTTCAGCGCCCCTGCCGTTAAACTCAGATTATCTTTTTGTACTGGGGTTAAATCACAAAAATACCGCAATTGAATTGCGCGAAAAGTTTTACTTTCCCGACGGCGAAAAAGAACTTTTTCTCTCGGGACTCAAGAATAATCCTGCCGTTTTAGGGGCCTTTATTCTTTCGACGTGCAACCGTACCGAAATTTATGCGCATCTGTTGGCGGATACGCCCCAGATTATTCTCGATGTCCTTTTTAAAATTAAAAAATTAAAAAACAGCGAAGCGTTATTGCAAAATTTTTATTGTTATCAAAATCATTTTGCCGTGCGCCATTTTTTGCGTGTTGCTGCTGGATTAGATTCCATGATTCTCGGCGAAAAACAAATTTTGGGACAAGTCAAACACGCCGTAGAGATTGCCCGTTCTTATGGGATGATGAGCCGTGAGCTTAATATCCTTTCAAATTTAGCCATACGCGCTGGTAAAAAAGCGCAAACGGAAACCGAAATTGGTTTTGGTGGTTCTTCGGTCAGTTGGGCCGCTGTTACAACCATACAGCAAAAGTTGGGAACTCTGGCGGGAAAATCGATTTTGATTATCGGTGCTGGTAAGATGGGTTTTTTGGCGGGTGAACAGCTGCGCAATAAAAATGTCGGCGATATTTATGTGATGAATCGGACTTGTGACAAAGCACAGGTGATTGCTGGTGATATTAAGGGCATTGCCGTTGGTTTTTGGCAGATGAAAGAAATTTTATCAAAGGTCGATGCTTGCATTTGTTCGGCGGGAGCACCGCATTATTTGATTGAAGCGGATACGGCCAAAGAAGTCATGGCCAGCCGCAAAGGCAAGAGGCTTATTCTCATTGATATTTCTATGCCGCGCAATATTGAGCCAAAAGTCTCGGCTATCGACGGCATTGAACTTTTAACCATTGATCAGCTGGACAAAGTCGTTGAGGGCTGTGTGTCCCGTCGTCATGACGCGGTTTTTGAGGTTGAGCGTATTATTGAAAACAAAGAGCGGGAATATTTTGCACGCATCGCTAAAGCGCGCTTAGTCCAAAACGTTTTGGCGTAAAGGTATGAAAATTTTTTAACGGCTTAATTAAAACAAAGAAATTAAATATTAAATTTTCCTTCTCCCCGATGGGGAGAAGGTTAGGATGAGGGTTATAAAGAGTCAGCAAATGAAGATTCCCCCTCACCTTAGTCCTCTCCCCAAAGGAGAGGAAGGTTGATGAGGAAAGACATACAAGAGAAGGAGACAAAATGAAAAAAAACACTTTATTAGCCTTGATTTTAATTGCTTTTTTCGTCGTTGGTTTTGCGGGCGTGAGCGGTGCCGATATTGCGCAGATTAAGGTGTACAAAGAAGCTTATCCCGATTCTAAGCCAAAATGTATTGATTGCCACGCGGCGGCCTTGCCGAAAAAAGACGCCGACCATGAACTTAACGATTACGGAAAGAAAGTTAAAGCACTAGCCGATAAGCCGACGGCAGAAGATTATAAAAAAGCCGGCAGTATCGAAGATTCTAAAAAGAAGTAAAGATTTTTTGTGACGATAATGTAGTTTTTTTAAAGAAGTCTGTTTTATAACCAAGGGGGAAAATATGCAGAGCAAAGACTCAAATGTCGTGGGAGTCTTGGCAAGGCGCTTAGGTGTGGCGTTTCTTTTTGTGTTTTGCGCTGTAATCCTGTTGTGTGCTTGCGGTGCACAAGCGGCCACCGGCAAAGCGGAAAATCTTAAAGGCGCTACATATGTTGGAACAGAAACCTGCGCGACGTGTCATGAGAAACAGTATAAGGAATTTAAAACTTCTACTCATGCGAAGATAGCCCTTGAAGAGCAAGAAGGGATGGAAGGGATTGCCAATGGTTGTGAAATGTGCCATGGCCCGGGTAGTATTCACGTCGAAGCCGGCGGCGGTAAAGACACGATGATTAACCTTCGTAAAGATCCCAATACGTGTTTCAAATGTCACACGGACAAAAAAGTCCAGTTTAATCTTCCTTATAGACATCCTGTTCTTGAAGGGAAAATGTCTTGCGCGGATTGTCACAGCCCTCACGGCACAGAAGTTAAGCCGGGCTCTTCGACAGCTTTAGACGACATCAATGATACCTGTTTTAAATGTCATCAGGATAAACAAGGCCCGTATGTTTTTGAGCATGAAGCATTGCGTGATGGTTGTGTCACTTGCCATCAGGTGCATGGTTCGATTAATGATAAAATGCTCGTTCAACGCGACAATAATCTTTGTTTGCGCTGTCATACCCAGGTGAATTTTCCGACGATAGGCAACGTAAATCATAAAACTCCCAGCCGCGTTGCACAAGGGGCCTGTTTTAGTGGGGGTTGTCACACGGCGATACATGGTTCGAACTTTGATGACCATTTAAGATATTAACGAGGAGGTATTTGATGAAAGTTAATTCTATAAAGATCATTGTTGGAGCGATGGCCTTGTGGGGCGTGTTTTCTTTGCCGCTTTATGCAGAGGATGTTGAAAAGCCTAAAGTTTCCCTGACACTTGTTCCTATGGAGTATATTTCTGTAAAGGGTGATGTTCAGAAGTTCCGGGCTCAAACGTGGAAAAATGATGGTTATTCTGCCGGCATAGAAGATATTTTATTGACCGGAAAAATGAGCAAAGATACAACTTTCTCTTATGAAGGCCATGCCTATACGAATACTAATGATTACGGTGGAAATCTTGAGCTTACCAAAGAAAACTTTGGGTTTT
>CAZNNZ010000018.1:2032-3796 GCA_964574575.1 uncultured Planctomycetales bacterium | reverse complement strand
TGATATGTTTCGTAAGTATTACGACGGAACAGGCGGGATGTATTATCCGTTTACGACACTCTCTGGGAAAACGCCTGACCAGGATTTCAAGATGGACATTGGTCACATGGGTTTTGAAGTTGGTGAAACTTTTGGAAATTTGCCGCAGATAAGCCTTTTTTATGACCAGAATACTAAAAACGGTGTTAAATCGCGATTGAGTTGGGCTGGAGCGACGCAAGGAGCCGTCACAAAAATGATTGCTCCAACATGGCAGAGTGTTGATGAAACGGTCAATAGTTATGGCTTGCGTTCTCATACAGAATTGGGTGGTTTTAATTTTAAGGGTGAGCAGAAATGGGAGTCTTTAAACGCTACGACAATGCGGGAAGAAAAATTTCTTTCAACAAATAGTACAGCCTCAGAAAAAAAGATCCGCCGTCAGTATCAGGATTTGGACTCCGATTCTTCTGTTTCTACTTTGCATGGCGAGAAATGGTTTTGGCAAGATACGGGCATGCTGGCTTTAGCTTATCGTTATAACAAAATTGATAATAGTGAAGGCGAAAACCTTCGTGAATATGATGAAAACGGTAATCCTCGCTCTTTTTCTAGTCCAAAGAATAAATTTAATGCCAGTGCTGACAATGAATATACTTCGAATATTGTGACCGGTAATTTTCAGAGTCAGCCGGCAAAGAGTTTACTTTTTAATCTGAAATTAAAGACCGAGCTCATTGAGCGCAGTGGTAACTCGACATATCCTTCTGAGACGACGGATCCTCCAGACAATATCACTAATACAACAGAAATTAGCAGGGTTGATAATACCGTTCAAAATTGGGGAGGGAATTTGGGCCTGCGTTATTCGGGATTTAAAAAAACGAGCATGTATGGTGATGTTGAAATTGGGCGCATCAATAATTGGCTTTATGAAAATCGCAATAGTATTGCCGGTCAAACAGCTGCTGTACCGGGAGAAGTATTTTTTCGCGATAGCAATATTTATACTAATAAAATTGTTTTGACTACAGGAACCCGCACTGTTTTATCAAAATATCTTAATTTTACGACACAGGTTCGGCGAAGAACCGAAAATAATGATTATGACGATAAAGCCGAGTCATTGCCTACCGGTGGGGTTGATGATAAGTCCGCGTTTTTTGACTTTTTGCAACTTAAGGGAACAGAAGTTGCGACAAAATGGACCGTTAAACCGATTAAAAAAGTCACAGGTTCGATGCGTTATCAGTACGCGGATACGGTTTATGTTGCTCGGGTCGATAAATCTTATAATCAGCGTTCTTGGACGACATCACATACCTTTACTTATGATGTCATTTTGGAACCGTTAAGTACTCTGTTGCTTGATTTTGGTTATATGCGTCAATTCGCTAAGACATCAACTCCGGCTGCAGGAGGAGCTGCACCACGAATTCCGGGATTTACTTCGAATATCAATACATGGACAATGAGCGGCAGTTACTTGATGAATGAAAAAATGACATTAATCAGCGCATTTAGCAAAGCGGATCAAGATAATTTTGATGATTTTACAGCAACGGGTTTACCTTACGGCGTTGATGCCAGTTGGTATGATGCGTCGGTGGGTTTGAAATGGGCGGCAACTAAAATCGTTACGATTGAGCCAAAGTACACGTATTATAATTACCAAGATAATCCCAAATCTGAAGCTGGTGGGGGGTATAGCGCGCATGAGGTTTGGTTAGGCGTTAATCTTGACTGGATGTAAGGTAATTATAATCCCAACATTTTTTGGACACA
>CAZNNZ010000018.1:0-2022 GCA_964574575.1 uncultured Planctomycetales bacterium | reverse complement strand
GATGATTGACAGAACAATAACAAGGTGTTAATATCCAAAATATTGTTTTAAATACCCCTATAAAAAATACCCTAAGTTTTTAAATACCCCTTCATTGATCTATTTAATAGCGATGAATTCCGTTGGATTTCGTTGTGACGCTTTTTTGTGTTTTAAATTATTTGACTAATAAAGGATAAGCCATGAGACAAAGGTTTTTAGGAAATATTTTTAGAATAATTTTCATTCTTCTATTAGTAGGCGCGCTTGGTATATCTTTTGCTTTTGCGGCAGACAGCGGCGGGTCGAGTAAGGTTTTTACCCTTTCCGAAAATCTTGATGTCGAACCATCTTCCGGTACCGCCTCGATTTCTATCCCGATTGAAGTTCCCCAAGGCCGCGCCGGTATTCAACCGAATGTCACACTTCTCTATAATTCCAGCGCAGGCAACGGCATGCTGGGTGTAGGTTGGAGCATGGAGCTTGGCTATATTGCGCGTTCGACTAAGAAAGGCACGCCAAAGTATAACAACACCGACACTTTTGTTTTGATCCAAGCCGGTTCGAGTCAGGATTTAGTTGACATCAGCGGCAATGGGACGGAATTTAGGCCAGAGACGGAAGGATCGTTTTCAAAAATTAAATTTGATGGAATCTCTTGGATTATTACGGACCGCAAAGGGACAAAGTATTATTTTGGCACGAGCACAACGAGCCGTGTTTCTGACCCTGCAAATTCAGCTTTGATTTTCAAATGGTGTTTAGAAAAAGCACAAGACACAAACGGTAATTTTATGACGGTCAGTTATCTATCGGCGGATAATCAATTGTATCCGCAGGAGATCAAGTACACAGGAAATAGTGTTTTAAGTTTGCCAACGTATGCGTCGGTCAAATTCTTTTATGATACAAAAACCAATGCGGCTGACACGTCGATGAGCTATTCGACTGGTTTTAAGATTTCGCAGACACAACGATTATCGACCATAGAAGTGCGGGCAGAAGGGAATTTGGCCAGAAAATATGTTTTAAATTATGTTCAAGCTTCAGTGACAGCTAAATCTCTGCTTAATAGTGTCACACTCACCGGTGCCGATGGCGTTTCGACTCTGCCGGCGACCAAGATGACATACAGCAGTCCTGTTTATAGCGTTGATGCGCCTGTTACTCTGGCGAATCTTCGATCAATTAATTTTGGGCAGAACAAAATGCGGTTTATGGATATGAATAATGATGGCTTGCCGGACTTGGTTGATGCGTCACGGGAAGGGATTTGGGAAGTTTATCCTAATACATCCAAAAATGGGACGACGAGTTGGGGCGCGGGCATTGTTGCTACAAATTCGCCTATATTTATTGCAGATAATCCTTATGCGCGGTTTGTAGATCTTAATGGGGATAGTTTATTGGACGTAGTCTTGGGCAATACAAGCGGGCGGTATCAGATTTTTTTGAATACGGGCAGTATCGGCTTTGAGCCGGTCAAGATTGTGACGAATGCTCCGACACAAACGATATCGTCAAATAATATCCAATTTATGGATATGAACTCTGACGGTGTTGTGGATATGGTTGAATCGTATGTTTCCGTCGCTGGCGTTTATCCTGCTTATAAGATTTATATGAATGACGGCAGTGGAAATTTTAGTGCGGGGATAACAGCGGTTAATTCGGGGTCGTTTACATTTGCAATGCCTAACGTAAGATTTGAAGATTTTAATGCGGACGGACTCGTCGATTTGATTTATGGCGATACGGCAAGTTATAAGATATGGCTTAATAATGGGGTCAATGGTTTTTTGGCGCCTAAAACTGTTTCGAACTTTCCTGCAGGTGTAGCGTTATCAAATTTGCAAATACGCGTTATTGATATGAATGGCGACGGGCTTGCGGATATATTAAGAGCTGCGGATGGGAGTTACACGCTGTATCTTAATAATGGAAAAGGCGATTTTAACCCGGGAATTATCATGAAAAATTCTCCGGCTGTTGGGACGGACAATATCACGGTGCAGATTTTGGATTTTAATGGCGACCATTTAC
>CAZNNZ010000017.1:6239-19902 GCA_964574575.1 uncultured Planctomycetales bacterium | reverse complement strand
AAACGTCGACTAAAAGCATGACGGTTAGTTCACGCTCTTCAACGTACTTCTTAATATGCGGCTTACCCGTGCGAGCGGTGACGTTCCAATCGATCGTACGGACATCATCACCGGGAAAATATTCGCGTACTTCGTCAAACTCAAGACCTCGACCCTTAAAAACGCTGTGATACTGACCAGCAAACACGTCAGTAACAAGTCGTGAAGTCGTAATCTCAATACGACGGACTTTTTTATAAAGGTCTTTGGGAATCATATTTTATTTGATTTGTGGCTATGCTTAGTGAACTTGTCGCTCAAACAGTCCTCGCTCACGTCGCTTATTCAAAATTTAAAAGGCGATCAAGTAAGCGTCGTGGCTGCGGAACTCGCTTAGAAGTCCACTAAGCATAGCCACACATATTTTTACGGCACTTCGACTTCGCTAAAAATACGGCTGATAATGTCTTCTGAAGTTTTCTCCTCAGCTTCGGCTTCATAACTAACAATCACCCGATGACGTAAAACATCCATGCCGATTGTTTTAACATCTTGTGGAGTCACATAGCCGCGGCCTTGCAAAAATGCATACGCTTTGGATGCGACCGCCAAATAAATCGTAGCCCGAGGAGAAGCGCCATATTGAATAAGTCCCTTAAGATCAGACAGCTTGTAATTTTCGGGATGACGTGTCGCCTCAACGATATCGACAATATATTTTTCAATCTTTTCATCCATATAAATTTCATCCACTACGGCGCGTGCGCGCAAGATATCTGCAGTGGTCACAATATTTTGAACTTTAAAATCTGCTCTGGTAAACGCCATACGTCGCAAAATTTTAAGCTCATCATCCTTGGTCGGATACGTAATTTTAACTTTAAGCATAAAGCGGTCAACCTGCGCCTCGGGCAGCGGATACGTCCCTTCCTGCTCAATCGGATTTTGTGTCGCCATGACCAAAAAGGGATCTTCTAATTTTAAAGTCTCATTACCAATTGTAATCTGACGCTCCTGCATCGCTTCAAGCAAAGCGCTTTGCACCTTCGCCGGCGCGCGATTAATTTCATCCGCCAAAATAAAATTAGCAAACAAAGGCCCTTTTTTAACATTAAACTTGCCCGTGTGCTGGTCATAAATAAGCGTCCCTGTCAAATCCGCCGGCAACATATCCGGCGTAAACTGCAACCGCTGGAATTGAGCTTTAATGGTCGCTGCCAATGTTTTAACTGCAGTCGTTTTGGCCAAACCCGGAACGCCTTCAACTAAAATATGTCCATTAGCCAAAAGCCCAACGAGCAAACGATCCAAAAGATACCGTTGGCCGATTAAAACCTTATCGACTTCCATGACAATCACATCAACAAAACTGCTTTCTTTCTTTACCTTTTCATTAATCGCGCTGATATTGACCTCTGACATAAAACACTTCCTCCTTACGAAAGTTATAAATTTTTATTTAAAATAGTTATTTGAAAGTTTTCTAGATGGAATAGAATTTTATAATTACAAGAAAATTTTGTCAAGAACTGGCGTATTTTGGCAAAGCCGCTTTAAGGTTTTTGGGAATTGAAAAATAGAACGTCGCACCTTCTTTTAAATTTGAGACAACCCAAACTTTTCCACCATGATCCTCTACTCCAGCCTTAACAATACTCAAACCTGCCCCTGTCCCCTCAAGAATAGCCGAATTATCCAAACGCCTAAACACATCAAAAATTTCTTCATGATGCTCTGGAGCAATGCCAATACCATTATCGCGAACATAAAATTCAAAATTTTCTTTCTGCTCTACGCCACCGATTTCAATGCATGGAACATGACTATCTTGGGAAGAAAATTTGATCGCATTATTAATCAGGTTCACAAAAACTTCCGTTAATTTAATCCTATCACAAACAATACTTGTAATCGGACAAGCGACAATAACTTGCGCGCGACTTTGATTGACCACATATTCTAAACGCTCTAAAACTTGATTGATAAGAAAATTGACATCCACTTTTTCATAAGGATTTTTAATCCGTGAAATTCGTGTCAAAGCTAACAAATCTTGAATCATATCATTAAGCCGCTTGGTTGCGCGGCGAAGACCCGTCAAACTGCGTTGACCTTTTTCGTCGAGCTTATCAAAATAATGCTCTTCTAAAAACGCTCCGTAACCTTCAATCCCCGTTAAAGGTGCGGCAATGTCATGACTGACCGTATAAACAAAACGGTCTAATTCCGTGTTGACTCTTTCTAAATCGTGCTTTTGTTCATTAGTTAATTTCAAGTTTTCAAATAGAGTATCTTTTTGTTTTTCAATTTCTCTTTTAAACTCATCTAACTGGCCGCTCATCTTGATAAAAGCATTACTGACTTCACCAATTTCATCACGCTGATTACGGTCAAGTTTGACTTTAAAATTTCCGCCGCCAATTTGTTGGGCCGCTATAACCAGATCCTTTAATGGACGAGAGAAACTACGAATTAAAAATATCGACATAATTAAACTGATAAGCACAATGCCAATAAAGCCAAAAAACAAACTACTGCGAGCCACCTCTTGTTCTAAGCTGGCCTTAAGTAACGTCCTCTGGGCTGACTGCTGAATATCGGCCAAAAGTGAAGTGATTTTATCAGCAAGAATTTTTTCTTTCTGATGCACACGACTAAGATCATCAAGCGATAACTCATAACTACCTGCCGTAATCATTTTGAAAATATCATTAAAAAGCCGATCATACTCAACATACGCGGTCTCAATCTTTTCTAAAAGCTCCCCCGCATTTTCTATTTCTTTAACTTGAGAAAGGTTTTCTACCTTTGCTAATTTGCGGCTGATCAGATCTTTTCCTTTTAAGATAGACTCCCCAGTGGTTTGCGTTAAGTGGTCAAAACTTACTTTGAGTTTTTGGATATGGCTTTGAAGATATTGTCGACGCGAAGAAGGCATAGAGGCAAAAGCTAATTCATCGCCGATGTTAAGAAGAGACTGAAAACGAATCGCATTTTCAAGATAATTGCGACTAACACTATTGCCAACATCGATAAGCACAATATCTTTGTCCGCAACTTCGCGCAACTTATCGCCAAGGTAAGCGACTTGACGCAGGGCAATAAACGTATTAATGCTTAAAGCCGCAATCAAAAACAGAACAAGAAGAAAAATTTTATCAGCAATTTTCATGAAAAATAAATATCAATTCGCTGAACTTTATTCTCACGAATATCCTCGGCAAATTGCGCGGGGATTACCGCCCCTGTCAAGAGCACAGGTTTTTGCAAATCCGTATACGTAATGCTAATTTCACGAATCACTGGCGAGTGTACGCCAAAAGTATCTTTACGACTAGGATTATGATAAACCACAAGTGTTGAACTTAAAAAATTAAAAGCATACGTATTTTTAGGCAAAATTATCGTTTTGGATTCCTGATCCTTAGTAACGATGGTAATTTCACGATCTTCTTTCGTAAATAACCAGCCGGCCAAAGCAGGCTTGAAACTTAAGCTTAGTCCTTTTTGATTATCCCAACTAAACGGTTTTGCTCCGACATTTAAAAACAACCAAATGTGCAAAAATTCCGCCGTACTTCCCGAAAGCCGCGCCACAAAACCTTGGCCATGAAAATTTTTATCCTCGTGCGCACTGCTGGCAATAAACGAAGAATTTTCAAGAATACTGCGCCCGTAAACCGCCGGGTTTAAAAACGGCACAAGAACATCTTTAAAACTCTGATAAAATTCTTCATAAAGTCCACTGCGTAAAACTTCAAGCAAATATTTATACTGCATATGCAGCCAAACCGATTCGTTCTCCAGCCACCCTCGAGGGAAAATCCGTGTCCGGCCGATCTCTTCGCTTTGACTCGAAATATCCGCATTGACTTTGTACATTTTCAATTTTTTGTCAAACAAGGGACTTTTGCGCAAACGTTTATGTAGCTCACGAGCACTCTTAGGGTCATGATTAATTTTTAAAGTATGCACCAGCCCTTCTAAAAAAAGCGGCAGGTCATGACGTTTAAATGAAATCGGCATAACATACGGTAAGCCTTGTTGTTTTTTGTCCAAAAGCGCATAATCGACAACTTCGTGATAAAAATACGTCGAGAAAAGCCCTTCGGCAGTACGCGCTTGCTCTAAAGCATGGCTGGCTTTTTGATTGATTTCCTTTAAGAAACCGCGGATCTCCGAAACACTGACACTGACTTCCTGTCCTTTGATCCCATTTCGAATTCTCTGGCGATAATGTTCTTTAGCATCATTGGACTTATGCCAAAACGCCTGCGAAGACTTTTCGCTTTCGAATGCGCTTTTAAGTTCCTTAATAAAATCCGCCAACTCAACAAACAGTACAACTTTTTCATTTTCAAGATGCAAGGCCTCAATTTGGCGCATAACAAACTGACAAAGCCGCTTGAGTTCCAAAGTTTCTGACAAAGACGAGCCCAAAAGGCCGGGCAAACCATTAAGAGAATCATACCAATTAGGTTTGTCCGCTTCCATCTCAAGGCCAACTCCGCTAGGATCAAAACTCGCCGCTTTGTTTGTCAATTGACAAAGCATTTTAACCAAAAGATTCGTGTGATAAACTTCGCCCGTCCCGGCATCAATACGCAGTTTATTCCCCCGCTCATGCGCGCGAATTTCGTGAGTCCCGTCGATAACTGCATGATATTGGCGCACCCCTCTTGCAGTTAAAAGATACCGTTGACTACGCAAGGCAACATAATGCGAATTATGATAAAAACTAAAAACTTTTTTTTCCAAAAGCAAAGAACGCAACTGATCCGGATAAATCCCCAAATAACTTTCAACAAGATCCAAATTATACGTCCAATGATCCGACCAAAACCCTTCGCCATGATCAGCTGTAATCTGCCGTTGACAATGAGCTAAAAGTTTTTCCAAGAATTTTTGCGGTGAGACTCTTAGAACCAAATTGTTTTCGGTAATACACTTAAAAACCTCACCCGGAGCAAAACTTTTTTGCAAAAGCTCTCGCAAAGGGTGAGACTCGCCTTTTACCAAATCCTGTAGAAGCGTTTCTAAATGTTCGGGGTCCGCTAAAGAAAACGCCATGCCTTTAACAATCAGCGGATTAAAACCGTCGGCCTGCAGCAAATTCCAGAAATCAATGACGCTCGCATCTTTAACATCGGGATTAAAATAAACATCGTTGCGGCGATTTTGATTAACATCTCGAAAATTTCCATTGCCCTGTGAAAAATTTGTCGGCGACAAAACAAAATAATTATAATCCCGCTCAGGATCTCCATGCTTGCGGCTATAAACATTAAAAGCAATCTTTCCATCGGTCGTCGCAACACTTACCGGCAAGCCGCCACGCAAAATATTATCCAAAAAATTTTGGCCGCAATACTTATCTAGCGCCAAAGACGAACTGCTGGTAAACGCATAATCCTTGATACTTTCGACTAGAACTTTATTTTCTTGGCGTTTCTTGGCGATGTACCCACTTGATGTGGCTAATTTGACAATCGTGCTTAAATGTTCCTGCGAAAACGTATTGCCGATCAGGGAGGTTATTTCATATTCTGCTTTTGGTGCTAAATTAACACTCGTAAAAGCCATGGCACAAGGCGTACGGCTAGCGGTTTCTTGACGGGCAGGCAAAGAGAACTTGGCGCTTGCCAAAAACTTTTCTGGACTGACAAAATCCGTCGCATCTCCAAAAACAACAGCAGCCTCGACAATCGGGTCTAACAGTTTAACCTTCTTGCCATCTGCGTTAAACGCAAAATAAAAATTACCTTCATTAATATGTTTCACATCCGGTGTGTCAGCGACTTCTACGGTAAGATTATAGAATGGGGCTTTGGCTTTCAAATTCTTAACTTTAACCCACGCCTCGACGGTGCGAGACATATTTTTTAATGTCCAATCGCGCATACCATAGGGAATAATAATGGGCAAGCCATCAACAATTTCTAATGGCAAGTTCTTCTTTGAAATATTTGTAACCGTCACCCGACGAATAAGCGCAGCAAACGGTTCATTAGGCAAAGTAAAATAATTAACGCTGACCTTTAAGCCCAAGGCCTTATTTTCTTCTTCAAGCAAAAGTTCATGGCTACTTATGACCATCCGGCTTTTGTTTTCGCCAGACAAAGAAAACGGCTCCCAGCTATGAATCTTTGTACCATTTTTAACTTTAATAAAGGTACGAAAGCCCTGCAAAGATGTTTGACGATACGCCTTGTTAGCCGGCAAAAACTCGAGGATGGCCTTGTCCTTGCTTTCAATACCAAAACTCGTCAGCGCCTGTCCACGATTGACATAAAAAACCCACATCGGAATTCCCCAAACACCAGCAAGCCCGGGGAAAAAATTACTAAACGCCTTGGCGTGATTATAATCTTCAACAACAAAATTCCCGGCTTGATCTAAACGATATTGAGGCAATGAAGTAAAGCTTTTCTGTGGCATTCTTTAATCCCTCTCATAAAAATTTTATTCAAACTTTTGAAACTTATTGCTGTGCTAAAATCTTTTTGACAGTTTCACTGACGGCCCGATTATCGGCACGCCCGGCAAGACAAGATGAAGCTTCTTTCATAACCTTGCCCATATCTTTTATGCCTTGCGCACCAATTTTTTTAACAATGTCCTTGACGATACTTTCCAACTCTTCTGCAGACATTTCTGCCGGAAGATACACCTTTAAAATCGCAAGCTCGGATTTTTCTTTATCCGCAAGATCCTGACGTCCACCCTTTTCGTACTGCTCGATAGAATCTTGACGCTGTTTAATTTGCTTCTTGATCACGGCAAGAACATCCGCATCATCAATTTTTTCAACTTTTTTCTCTATCATCACATACTTAAAAGAAGAACGCAGCAGACTTAAAGTCGAAACTTTGACTGGATTTTTGTCCTTCATCGCCTGTTTAAATTCACTATCAATGCGCTCTGCGAGCATAAAACCTCCGCGTTTTTATCTGCCTATAATTTTTCTATATTAATTGTTTTGTGACGGCTTTGCAAACCTTTTATGATTGTAATCTGCGATTTTTTGACGACAAAATGTTGCGCCAAAAAACTGATAAGTGCCTTATTGGCCTTGCCATCAATAGGTACTGCTGTCAAATAAACTTTAATGCTTTCGCCTTCTTGTTTAAAAAAATTTCTTTTCGCGGCGGGAATGACTTTAACATCAATTCTCATACAATTTAGCAACTACGAGGAATACGGCAAGACACTTTTATCTTTTAAGAGTTAAAAACTTTTTCAACTTGCGTATAAAGATCGGAAAAAGCAAATGGTTTGCCCAATGCATTGTAACGTACACCGTCGACTACAACGCCCATCTTGGCGTCCTCTTCTTCCTTAGAAACAATACCCGAAAGGAAAATAACCGGAATATGTCTTGTCGCGGGGTCTTGCTTAATCTGCTTGATAGCCTCTGGTCCACCAATGTCTGGTAAAACAATATCCATCAAAATCAAATGCGGAACATGCGTTTTTATTTTTTGAATTGCATCCCGCCCACGATTAGCCGTAATAACACGAAAGTTGCGCTCGGTAAGTTTCTTTTCCAAAAGCGTTAAAATATCCTCTTCGTCATCAACAACTAAGATTATTCGATCCGACATATCATCTCCTAAAGAACAATAATGTAAATGCAATCAAGATATGAGAAATTATAGGAGAGAAAAAGGATGTTTGCTATCTTTATCTGAATATTTTTACCCAAATCTTTAAGGCAGGTGCATTTGAACAGAATTTATTTTTAACCACTCTTCCTGCTTTTCATAATCCGGCATAAACTTTTCTACCTTTTGCCAAAAACGTTTTGAATGATTTGGCACTTCTAAATGACAAAGTTCATGAACAACAACATAATCAATAACTGACAACGGCGCCATGACGAGCACCCAATTTAAATTAATCGATTTGCCATGATGATTACAACTTCCCCACAAACGCTTTTGTGTTTTGACCGTGATCTTTTGAGGCATCAAACCCATCAAACGACTGTAATGAAAAATCCTTGTGCCAAAAATTTCTCCGGCTTCTTTGCGATACCAAGCAACCAACTTTGATTTGATCATAGCCTGCGAAGTTGCGCAATTAGCGCGCACTTCCCAGCGATCCCCACGAAAAAAAATCTTTGTGGAGCAACCTGCTAAACGGTCAACAGCCAATGCATAAGACTTGCCCATAAAAAGAAATTCATGGCCAGTTTCATATTCTTTTTTCCCAAACTTTTCTAATTGGGCTTGCTTTTCCGTTAATTTTTGTAAAATCCAATCTGCTCGGGAATGAATAAATCCTTCAATGGTTTGAAAATCAACGAAGCGCGGAACAGTAACACGGGCAAGGGCCGAAGAAGTTATAGCAATCTCCATTGTCCTGCGCCGAGAAGATCGACGCAGAACATAGGGAATATTTCCTGCAGAAGTTAAAAGTGTGCGATTATTTTCGTCAGACAAAGAGAAAACCACTAAAAAACAACGTTACTTAACAATCGTAACATCAATCGAAACATTTTTGTTACTCATAACAGGCGGCCAAACGACGTTGGACGTTGGTTCCTGCCCATTGCGCAACATATACCCATTATTTCCCAACGAAAGACGGGCATTGTCTTCATTGCGAAAATTCGCGATTTCTTTATTGCGATCATCAATTTGAAATCCTCGGATACGGGATTTGATCTGATGAATCTTCTTCTTATATTTAGCCAAAAGAGCACGTCCTTCTGCGACAGATTTAAAATCCTGCTCGGAAAGAAGTTCCTGAAGTTTTGCGTGCATCGCTTCTTCACGCTCTTTAGCAGCGGCCGCGGCCAGTTCCATTTGTGCAATTTTCTCCTCAAGGACGGCGACATTATCCAACATCGCCATCTTGCTCTTTAACTCGACATTTTCAGACTGAACTTGCGCAAGCTTCTCTTCAGTTTGCGCCAAATTCTTTTTAAAATCCACAATCTGAGCGGCATAAGAACGCACAAAACGCGTCTGATTTTCTAACAGCGACTGAACCATGCGATTAGAATTTTCGACGGTCACATAATCGCTGGCAACTTCCTTGTATGTCCAATACGATAAACCGCTTAAAATTGCGGCAATGACAATCAAGCCCCACAAATTTTGCCCCTTCTTCTCAACTGACATAATTTACTCCTGGCCTATTTTGAATGTTAATGGTGATAAATTTCAAAGAGAATATCACAAGCATAACGATTCGACAATAAATTTCATATATTTCATGCGATTTCCAACACAAAGGCCTGATGAACGTACAAACCCGGGAAAGTCCGATAAGAAAATGTTGCTTTATATTGAAGACCCGGCGTTTCGGCAAAAACCATTTTTGACTGCTCTTGTGTACGAAAACACGCCCCACGATCCAACTTATAAAAAAATTTGCTTAAAATGTTTTGCCCTTGATAAACCACCGGATCACTAACGACAACATAACGACGACTGACACGTTTAAGTTCAACTAACACAGCTTTAAACTGCTCATCCGTCAAATGATGCGATGTGTCAATCAAAAGGGCTAAATCAAAACTTTTATCTGCAAAAGCAATCTCTCTGGCATCGCTCACAAAAAACCGATGCATCGGATAACGATTTGCGGCATAAAAAATCCGCGGAAAACTATTGTCAATTCCAATGTAACTTCCCTTACTTATCGCCGAACAATCACCTAACCCGCAACCGACATCAAGCACGTGCGAATATTCTAAAGAGCTTAAGCCTGCTTTTAATCCCTTGACCCTACCCCCATCAAGAATCGCCCGTTGAATTTTTGAAACCAAAGGATTTTCTAAAATACCCCCAAAACGCATTTTATGGTCTGCTGTTATTTGCCGCATAAAGAAAGCTACTCCAATATTTCCGCAATCACATACAATGGACGACCCTTAACGTCGTCGCCAATGCGAGCAAGATATTCGCCGATAATGCCAATGGCAATCAGTTCAATGCCTCCGATAAAAAGAACAGCCACCATCAAAGACGACCAACCTGTAACGGTATACTGCGTAAAAATTTTCACAAACAAAATCGCAATAATACCTAAAAATGACAAAAACGAAATAACCAGTCCAACAAAAGAAATAACCCGCAAAGGCAAAAATGAAAACGAAGTCGCAGCATCCAAAGAAAATTTTAACATTTTTAAAAAACTGTACTTTGTCACTCCCGTCAAACGTGGTTGGCGTACATATTCTACGCCGATGCGCTTAAAACCAACCCACGCTAAAAGCCCACGCATAAAACGATGCCGCTCATCCATGCGATTTAAAACATCGACAACTTTACGGTCCAGTAAATAAAAATCTCCTGCGTCTTTGGGAATATCAATATTTGTTGATGCCCTAAGCAAACGATAAAATAAAAAAGCGCTGATTTTCTTAAACCACGTTTCACCTTTGCGTTCTTTGCGCACGCCATAAACAACCTCATAGCCCTTTTGCCATTTATCAACAAACTCCAAAATTATTTTCGGAGAATCCTGAAAATCACAATCCATAACCACAACAGCCACTCCACGCGAAAGCCGCATGCCAGCGGTAATCGCAAGCTGATGACCAAAATTTCGCGCAAAACGAATAATACGAACACGAGGATTTTTTGCCCGAACAGATGCCATTTCCAAAAACGAATTATCAGAACTGCCATCATCAATAAGAACAATTTCATAATCTATAGACGCAGACGAAAGTGTAGAAATTAACGCCTCACAAAACTTAGCAATCCCACCTTCTTCATTATAAACCGGAGCAACAACAGTCAACTGACACATATTTTGTTCCATAAAAATCCCTCTCTGTTATTTTGCAAATCCTACGCCATGCGTCACGCGCCAAAGCGTTTCAATAGCAAATCCGCCTCTAAAAAAGGAAGCTTTCTTATTCCCTACGGCAAGCTCCTCAATAATAATATCGTGCGGACCGACGGGAAAAGCGAAATCTGAAGAGATAGGGGTAATCATTACTCCAATAAAAAGGGTTTTGCGTAAATTCAAATTTTTCAAACCCGGATAATTAGCAATATTCCCGTATTTTAAACTAAAACCATAAATCATGACTTTAAGCTTCTTGGTTACATAACCAAGTTCTGGAATCGCCATAGCCTGCGCGATCGTAAATGGCGCTACAATCAATTGATCACTATATTTCTCTTCGGCGGCTCTGACTAAACGACGATTAACTTCAAGATCATTACGATATTCCAAACTGCGTTCCAAAAGAACATGATCATTATCCGGTACACTGCCATAAAAACTACCATACGAATACAGACAAGCGGCCACCAAAACCCCAAAGGCTACGATGCGTGCAAGTGCCGTTGATTTCAAAAACAAAACAACACCGTAAACAACAAAAAAAACTAAGAAAGGATATAAAGCGACACGATAACGCGGAGAAACAGCATAAAAATTTAAAAATAACAAAAACCATCCCGCAGCAAATAATCCGATGACCCCCGGAACAAAAATTTCAACTTTCTGTTTACGACTTAATCGCTTAAGCAAATCAAAAAGAACAAGAACACAGGCTGCCAAAAAAAGATAAAAGATAAATTCATTTTTTAAAGACGGCCAACCCGCATCCCATTGCACCATTCCCTGCTGGACATGCGCATCACGAAATAAAAACTTTGCGCCGACGATAAATACAGCGCTGCTCGCACACAAAAAAGCTAAACTACCAAGGTAAAGTTTTTCTTTAGTGCCTCGGGCCCCAAACAAAACGAAACCTAAAACAATAAAAACAGACCCACAAGCAATAATTCCTATTCCCTTAACCGCCGCAGATAATATTGCAAAAATAGCCGCCTGTCCCCAGCGCTTATTGACAAGAGCATAGGCTGAGCTGACCATAAAAAAAGTCACAGGCATTTCCATATTGATAGCTTCTGCCTGACTTTGAAACAGCGGCAAAGCCAACAAAACTAAAGCCATCAAAAATGCTAAAACCGGCTCAAAAACTTTTCGCCCGTATTCACGCGACATTGCGATGACAGCCGCAGTCAATGCAAAAGTCAAAATATGATGAAAGACAAGAAAAACTTCTGTCCACGGAATCAATTTTAATGTTAACGCTAAAAATCCAGGGTAAAGACTAAAGAAATAAACCCGTGGGCCCCCGACAGTAAAAGTCGGTTCATGAAAAAGACCTGCATAATTAAATCCATGTTGATAAAGCCATAACCCTTCGGCAAAAGGTCCGCCAATCGCATCCCCATACGGCGGGAAAGAAAGAACTTCACTTTTAGTAATCAACAAAAAAATAAAAATAATAACTGCAAAAACTTTGAGTGAAACGTCACGAAAATATTGCCAAAGCATAAAAGCTAAAAGCACAAACGCCAAACTTTGTGTCGCTGGGCCTAAAAATGTTTCCTGTATTCTCCCCTGATAAAAATCTAAAGTTTGGGTCCCTTGATTTAATGAAAGCCAATTTAAAAAGACAAAAACCTTTTCTTTAAAAAGACGGACGACGCAAACGGGGCCAGCCAATTTAATAATAAAATACGCAACCCATCCGAATAACAAAAGAAGAATGCTATGCTTTTTCATTTACGGACGACAACCAAATAATTGTTTGCGGATTCACTCAGATCACCCCAACTTAACAACAAGCAAAAAGGAATGTTGACCAAAGCATATACGGCCATAAACGGAAAAAGAAAATAAAACCAGATATTACGCTGACATTCTACAAGACTATACCCCCGGAAACGAAAAGCTTGAAAGAAAAAATACACCAGATTCGACGCTATCGACGACCAAACGCCGCCCAAAGGTTTTAAAACAATGATCCTAAGGCCAGCGCGTTTCATCGCCTCTTTAATCCACGGCTGTGTAAAATTATAATAATGCGCGGGAAGCTCATGCAAAACAGATGTTTGAGGAATAAGAAATATCGCATACCCCGCCGGCCGCAAAACCCGACTAATCTCAGAAACCATCGCCATCGGGTCAAAAACATGTTCCAGCACCTGAATATTCAAAACAGTGTCAAAACTTGCGTCTTTAAATTCCATCCGGCAACCATCGCCGACAACACTTTTAAATTTAGGATCATTAAGCTCAAGTCCAACAGCAGGCTCAAGTGTAGTCCAACTTTCATAATCTAATCCCAAAGGTTTTGTGGTCAAATAAAAATCACGTCCACCGACATCCAAAATATCACCATAACAATATTTCTTTAGGGCACGAAACAATTGCGCAGAACGCAAATTGCGCGCCCAGTAAGCAAAAGATGCAACCCAAGATTTTTTAATTGTCATCTTAAAGAAGTCCGCAAAAGGCCAATCCGGCTATCGTTTTTGCGTCGACGATTTTGCCGGATTGGAATAGATTTTTTAACTGTGATCGGCTTACAATAATCGGCTCAATGACCTCATCGGCATCCCCTTGTTCTTTTTGGATGCTTAACTTTTCGGCCTTAAAAATATAAATCACTTCATCCGAATACCCAGGCACAGGATAAATCAACCCCACGCGCGTTAGTTTTCCGGCGCGATAGCCCGCCTCTTCCATAATCTCCCGACGAGCACAAGCAGAAGGTTTTTCACTTAATTCAAGTGTCCCCGCTGGGAATTCATAAAGATATTTTTTTAATGTCGAGCGAAACTGGCGAATAATAATAATCTTGTCGTGCGTTAAAAACGGGACAATCAATGCCGCACCCGGATGAATAACAAGATCCTTG
>CAZNNZ010000017.1:5900-6229 GCA_964574575.1 uncultured Planctomycetales bacterium | reverse complement strand
TAAGCCATTGGGCAATGTCATATTGCGGCTAACCAGAAAAACATTTTTCTTTTTGAATTTATAACGCAAAATGTCTTTTTTAAACTTTGTACTTTTCATAATAATTACCCAAATTAAAACTACTTAAAAAGACTATCCAAAACATTGTTGATTAATTCTTTTTCCGGCGGTGGCGTTGCATCTTCTCCAGCAGCGGGTTTAGAGCTATCTGCTTTAAGCGCTTTGTTTAAAAGTTTATTAAGCTGGTTGACCCCCTCGCCTTCAAGAGCCGCTTTTCCTAAAGCTTTAACATCGGGCATAATTTTTAAATTAGTCAACGGCCCTTCAAA
>CAZNNZ010000017.1:0-5890 GCA_964574575.1 uncultured Planctomycetales bacterium | reverse complement strand
GACAATTTTCCCATCGCTATTTTTTAGATATGCCAAAGGCTTCGCTTGCGACACAAGATACTCTGAAAAATCCAAAGGAAGCTTGATTTGACCAGCAACTTTACCATTTAACTTTGCATCCGCCTTAATCTGCATATTAGCTTCAAAAAGAGCAGACAAAATCTCTAAATCAGGCAAACTCATATCTCCAGCGACAATCTCAATCTTTGAGCTAATCTTCTGAAAAATCGTTTCATTGCCGACATAATCTGCACGATACTGCTCTGGCATACTTGCTTCTACCGCCGTGGCTAAACCCGGAATAAATTCAATCCGACTAAGCACTGTTTTTAAAAGATTAAAATTCTCGATCTTCCCATCCTTAACATCAAATTGCCCTAAACCATTAAGCGAACTTAAAAACTTGTCAGGGCTAGAAAGATTTTGACCGCTAATTGTCAAATTCGCATTTAAAGCTCCCCCGAGCTTCATACCTTGGGGTAAACTTACAACTAAAGCCGAAAGAGGAACGACAATAGCCCGGACTTCTGCATTTATTCCCTGGCTTGCCATATAATCAACAATCTTGGCTTTTCCAGTAATTGTTCCGCTTAATAATTGCAAAGAAAAACTTGTGATATCAAGGTCCTTTGCATCCACCACAAAATCAAGCGCTATTTTATCGACAGAAACTGGCAAAAATTGAGTCGAAATTTTTCCATTCTCTAGTTTTCCGCTAACATTCAAAACTCTAAGACCTTTAGCACCTGCACTTAAAGACGTAATCCCAATTGTAATTTTTCCACCTAAATTATCTTTCAAGCCTGCTGATGCAAGCTGCGGCAAAGCATTAAGCAAATCAGCAATCTTAAGCTTTGCCAAATCGAATTCCAGTTGGACTTGGCTTAATTTTACTTCTTGCCCAGCCGCATCGATCGATGCTTGACCGACGAGCGTCAAATTTTTATCAGCTCCAAAAACAGCAAACTTGCCTTCAAAACTAAAAGGATCATTTAAAGAAAAATCTTTAACCTCAAAATCAATTTTCGAAATCACAATCTGCATCGGTGGATTTTGCCCTTTATCGATAAACGACAAGGCAGCATCTGCAATAGTAATTGTTTTTACAGAAAATTTTGGAATAGAAACCGGCGTCGAGCTTTGGTTTGATGCAAGATTGTCAGGCGCTTGGACAGACACCGTCGGTTGACTTTGTACAGGTCCAATCTTTTGCACGTTCATCGCTCCTGATTGGTCACGAATAACAGCAACTTTTAAACCTTCGACCACAACTTTAGAAACAACAATTTCCCGTCGAGCTAAATACGCGCCAACATCCACATTTAATTTGACCGCACCGACAGATGCAAAATCACTTTGACCAAAAGCGAGATTGTCGCTGACCTTTAATCCCAGAACTTGAGCATAAACACCACTGACCAAAGAAAAGTCTAAACCTAGCTTATCAATTGTGACATTGCGGCCAATCTGCTTGCTAATTTCAGCGACGATTTGAGGACGATACTTATCCACGTCAAAACTCTTAAGAAAAATATAAACTCCAACAAAAACAAGAACAATTAAAACGAGAAATGCAATAACCAAACCTTTAATAAACTTCATAAATCTTCTCCTTTAGTGCAACAATTGACGTTTTAAATTTTGCGCTTTGACATTATGAGGATCAATGGCAAGCGCTTTGTCTAGGTCATGTTTAACTAAACTGATGTTCCCAGAATTATAGTTGAAAAGTGCACGAGTAAAATAAGCATTTGCATTTTTTGCATCAAGAACAATTGCACGATTTAAATCAGCCAACGCAAGATCATTTCTTTGCGTTAAAACATATAAGATTGCCCTGCTAACGTACACCTCTGAAAACGCTGGATCCAATAGAATTGATTTTTCAAAAAACACAAATGCATTTCTATAGTCTTGTTTCAAAAAAGCTAAAGTACCCAAATTCCCATAAGCTCGCGCATTATTGGGATCAATTTTAATCGCTTTTAATAAATCGGCTAAAGCTTTTTCGTGTTCTGTTTGATTAATATAAATCACCGCTCGATTATTATAAACTTTCGAATGAGAAGGATTAAGAGCAATCACCTGTGCATAATCAGCCAAAGCAAGGTCGGACTTGCCTATCTGGTCAAGAACAATCCCACGATTATAAAAAGCCCGATCGAGACTCGAGTCTTTCGCAATGGCAACACTATACTCTTTTAATGCATCTGTAATGTTGCCCAGCGTTTCATAAATCTTCCCACGCAAAAAATTAATATTCGCATCCGTACTATCAAACATCTGCGCCTGATTTAGGTCATTTAAAGCCTTTTGAAAATCCTTCATTTTGTCAAAAAGGTCAGCCCGCACATAATAGAGAATTGCCTGTTTGGGAGCCAGCATAATCGCATGATTCAAATCCTCCAACGCCAAGTCATAACGTTCTTCTTCAACATAACCGGCGGCACGATTCTCAAGGGCTATAAAGTTTTTAGAATTATATTTAAGAACATTTGACCAAAGCGTAATATTGTTTTTCCACACACCAACTTGATAAATAGAGCATAAACCTAAAATCAAGAAAAATACTGCGGCGAAAAATAAACACAGCCACCCATAAAAACCCCCTATTTTTTTTAATCGTTCGTGAAGAAAGTGATACAGTGCGCCAAAAGCCAAACAAAAGCCGAAGCTCGGCAAATACATAAAGCGATCTGCGACTATTGTATTATTTCCAAACTCCCATGCCGATCGAAAAATAATCATAAAGTTTGAAATAAAATAAAAAACAACAGCTAGCCACACCCAGCGCTGCCGTCTGACTAAAAACAAAATACCGACTAAACTAAAAAACGCAAACAAAGCCCAAAGATACTCAAAATTCGCAAAGCTTATCGGTTGCGGAATTTCATAAGCTGCTAATAATGGATATGGGAAAAAGAATTTTTGTATATGAAAAACAAAAACCCATATCCAAACAAGCAGACATTTATAAGAATCAAATGCCGCAGATTGCGAATTGGAAGTATAAGTTATCAAAGAAACCAAACCAATTACAAAACCAAAAGGCAATTTTTCGACAATGACTTTCCAGTTGATCTTTCTTCTGTACCACCAATCACACAAAAGCAAAATAAGCGGCAAGCTATAAGCCATCGGTTTTGCCAAAATACTACAAAATCCAAAAAACAAAGCCCAAGAATATGAATTTCTCTTCTTTGAAAGAATAAAATCCGAATATTTTAAAAGTGCCAATAAATAAAAAAAACCATACAAAACGTCCTTACGCTGTGAAATCCAAGCAACAGATTCAACATGTACCGGATGAATACCAAAAAGTAAAGCCGCAAAACTTGCCGCGACAAGAGAAAGACCAAATCTTTCCCCCAAAATAAGCACAAAAAAGACACTCGCCAAATGTAGTAATAAATTATCCAGATAGTAGATAAACGATACATTCTTAAAAAGGAAATATTCAATGTTAAAAGAAAGAACCGTCAGTGGAATATATGTTCCGACGTAATTTTTACTAAAAATCTTCTGAAGATTGCTAAAACTAAACTCATGGACCTCATTATTGCCAACCAACAAAACGCCATCATCCCAATTAGTGAACTGATTTCCCAAAGACCCAGAAAAGACTAAGAAAGTCGCAGAAAGAATTAAAAATAACGCCCAAAACTTTTTTTTACTTTGATCGCAAACAATCATTGAAGAACCTTCCTTAAAGCATCAGGTGTACCTAGCGGTTGTTGACAAGTTTGATTCTCGCAAATATAGACCAAGAAATTCTTCCCAGCCGCATCTTTATTTTTGCTCAAAAACAACAACTGCTCAATCTCACCTTTAAGCTCGGAGGTCTTAACAATTAAATACAACCTCAAGCATCTCTGCAGCATTTACATTCTTAATGTCCCCAGAAACAACAATTTCCTTAACCGGGCCAAAATAAAATTGCAAAGCCATCATCATTTGCGTATATGCGCTAGGATACGCCGAAATCTGCGAGTAAAACAAATTAAAAATCGTTTCAACCTTTTCCAAATAACTTCTTTCAAACGTAAAATGATAGAGTCGCATCAAGTTGTGCGCTGCCAATGAATTTCCCGACGGAACAGCACCATCGTAAACTTCCTTGGGCCGCAAGATCAGCTTTTGACTATCCTTAGCTGTTAAGAAAAACCCGCCATTAACTTCATCCCAAAACAGATCAATCATTTCTGTATTTAAACGAAGCGCCTCTTTAAAGTACTTTAGGTCAAACGAATTTTCATACAAATCCAAAAGTCCCGCAATAAAAAAAGCGTAATCGTCTAAGCCCGCCAAAATGTCTGACTGGCCATCACGATAACGATGCAAAAGCCGCCCATCTTCTCGCCTGAGGTTGGTCAAAATAAATTCAGCAGCTTTTTGAGCCGCATGCAAATAACGTTGTTCATTAAGAACCTGACTGGCTAAAGCAAAACTAGAAATCATCAATCCATTAGAATCTGTCAAAATTTTATCATCCAAAAACGGACGCGGCCTTTGGTTGCGATAAATGAGCAATTTTTCTTTTGCGTTATCTATAATCCTAGCAATATTCTCAACGGAATTATTAGCATAGACTGCCGTCTGTTCCAATGAATGCTTGACATGCAAAATATTTTTACCTATAAATTCGCCATGCGGATCAACAAGCGCATTGCCATTTTTTTCAATCCCAAAGTAATAACTTAAAATTCTCAACTGCTGCGGCTCAAGGATTTCTTCGAGCTCTTTTGTTTCCCACAGATAAAATGCGCCTTCGCTTTTTTTCCCTATTTCTCCGGACTGCATATCCAAACTATCCGCATCTTCTGCAGTATAAAATGCCCCTTGAATGTCACATAGATCACGCAAAACATAATCTAAGGTTTTCCGTGCTGTGTCTGCATAAAGTCGATTTTTCGTCGCCACAAATGTTTCTAAATAAATTTTTGTCAATAACGCCTGATCATAAAGCATTTTTTCAAAATGCGGAACTTGCCAATGTGCATCTGTTGCATAACGATGAAAACCACCGCTCAAATGGTCAAAAATTCCCCCAGACGCCATCGCCCGAAGAGTTTTTTCAACAATAGCTAAAGCTTGCGGCTGGTCATTGTTTTTCCAATAGCGCAAAAGAAAACTTAAATTATGTCCCATCGGAAATTTTGGGCAGTGACCAAAACCACCGTTTTGCCTATCAAAGCTTTCGTTTAACTGCATATAAGCTTTGGTCAAAATCTCAACTTCAACCATTTGTCCGGAAAGAACTTCTGCACTGACTCTCTGCTTTAATGAAGCAATAAACGCATCTGCCGACTCTCTGATTTTCTCTTCTTGCGCAACCCAATTACTATGAATAGAATTTAAAAGGCCCTTAAACCCCGGGGAACCAAAACGCGGCTCTGGAGGAAAATATGTACCGCCATAAAAAGGTTTCTGATCAGGCGTTAAAAAAACTGACAAAGGCCAACCACCACTTCCCGTCGTCGCAGTCACAAAACCCATGTAAATACTGTCAATATCCGGGCGCTCTTCCCGGTCAACTTTTATCGCAACAAAATATTCATTGAGCAGTTTTGCAATTTCAACATTTTCAAAACTTTCATCTTCCATGACATGACACCAATGACACGTCGAATAACCAATTGAGAGAAAAACAGGCTTGTTTTCTTTTTGAGCTTTATCAAAAGCCTCAACGCCCCACGGATACCACTCGACGGGATTATACGCATGGGCAAGAAGATATGGACTTTTTTCGCAAACCAACCGATTAGGCTTTGCGGTTTTCATAAAACTGGTTACTTCTAGTCTTCTGGGCTGGGAAATTAAATGACAAGCACTTTTTCTGCACTGCCGCCTTGACTGCACAAAGCCTTCAAATGCACACCATCCCCAGGTT
>CAZNNZ010000016.1:0-20151 GCA_964574575.1 uncultured Planctomycetales bacterium | reverse complement strand
CATACCATTCCATATATTTTGGCGCACCAGACTCGGCAGCTTTTTCGATAAAATCAAAATCCAGCACCAAATTAAGCGCCGCAATCACAACAACAACAAGACTAAATACAATCCCCATCATCCCATTGCTGGTGATAATAGAAACATTCACATTAAAGAAACTCAATATCCACGTCACAAAATAAAACACCGCAATACCACCAGTCGCCGCAACAATCCCTAAACGAAAATTATCCGTGACTTTGACTAAACCGCTTTTGTAAGCTGCTAACAACGCAAACATTGTCCCAAAAGTCAAGCCAACCGCTTGAATAACAATGCCCGGATAGGTTTTTTCAAATATCGCGGATACACCTCCTAAAACAACCCCTTGGATTAAAGCATAAACCGGCGATGTATACATGGCCCATTCTTTTTTGAAAACCGTGACAAACCCGACAATAAGCCCGACAATCATCGCCGGAATAAAATATACGGACAACTTTGCAGGATCACTCCAAATCCACGACGCACTCAAAAGGATCAGTCCTAAAAGCAAAAACGCTTTATTGGTCGTTCCTTGAATGGTCATTGCATTACTCTGATCATAAGCATTGACATTTTCAAATGCTTTGTCATTTAAAACCGGATTCCCTGTACGCATCATTTTTATCTCCTCCTATGTTTTGATAATAAACTTTTAACCCGGATTTTGCATTAGCCTCGCTCCTGCGAGGCCAAGCAAAAGCCGCCCAAAGGGCCGCATGTCTCGACTTCGTCGAGACGTGCGGGGTTAATCCTTGCGGTAAACCGCAACCGAAGGCAAATTTTGCATTCACTTTTTTGTGCGCGACGATACGTCGCGTAATAAGTTATAATGCAAAATTTGGGTTTAACTAAAAAATTCGCAATCGCGGCTGTTGTTGTTTTGGAACATCACCAATATTTAAACTTTGTTGACGAAAAAAAATCGCCTGTTTTTCATCCTTTAATTTTTCCGAACAGATACCAGCAAAATGTGCACTTAAGGCATACTCTTTTTTAAAACGCTCGCTCAAAGAAGAATTAAGCAATCCTGTTTTATAGATAATATAAAGGAAATTTTTAAAATTGCGCAAAAAAATTATACTCTCTGAAGGGCTGATAGCTAAAGCCGTCTTAAATCCGTCGAGCGCTTGCCGATACCTTCCATCCTGAAAATCTAAAACAGCAATGTTATACACAAAAGCAAAAAATTTTGGATTCAAATGCAACGCCTCTTGATAAACTGATCTGGCTTTATCTTTTTGACCAAGATGATAGTAACAAAACCCTATCATCGCTTTGGCATCTGCCGTTAAACCATCGCGCTTATCAACCATCTGAAAATACCGTAAATATTTATTTAACTGCTGTTTTGAAACTTGACTATCATAATCTTCTAACGCTAAAAGATCCACAAAGGCAAGTTCTTTGCGTATTTTTTCAAAATTAACTTCTTTTTGTTGTTTAAAATCTAAAAGCACACTCGCCATCAAAGAAAACACTATAAATCCGGCGAGAAAATATTGAATAATGTCCAACTTTGAAAAATTATTTTTTTCCATCAGAAGATGCCCGACGCTTTCTTTTAGCTTTCGCATAAAAATAAATCATGCCCAAAAACAAACCCACGCTTACCAAACTGACTAACAAGCCGACATCCCACAATACCGGACGATATTCTAACTCAATTTTATGTTCTCCTTTATCCAAAGCAAATCCGACAAAAAGATAATTAGCAGCAAAAATCGGTGCGGAACTATCATCAACCCTTAATTGCCAACCGGCCTGATAAATTTGCGGCAAAATTACAAAAACATCGTCAACGCTACTGACATCAAACGTCAAAAAATCAGGTCTTAGCATCTTAAAATTTTTATACATCGTCTGCGTTAAATCCGGCGGCTGCGCCAAAACTGGCGGCTTATAAAGATCTGCGTCTTCTTTGGTCATATAAATAATCCCATCATAAGGCCGGTCAAAAGTTTCAATAAGTTGACGGAAAGACACAATTTTAATTTCCTTGGCAAACTTCACCTGTTTGACCGGAAAATCAGAGGCCCAAACGTCATACTTTGCCCCGTCAACAACTTTAGAAAAACCTGGCCACGGCAAAATCATGCCTTTTCCAATCGTCGTAAATTCAACAGGAAAATGAATGACAAGCGCCGCTGGCGTTACTTGCAAACGATATTTATATGTCGGAACATTTTTTGTCCAATACGTTTGAGAATGATACGCGTTTAAAAAATTACCAAAACGCTTTGGCGCAATATTTAAATAGCCATCTACTCCGTCGACACCAAAAAGCAAATTGTAATTATGCCGCATCGACTCATACTGATACGCACGACCTTGCGGATCCACGTAAGCCATATAAAAACGGTTTTTCATCTTTTGATAGTACATATGCTCGGGCGTTTTAAAATAATACTGCCTCTCTGCGGTTTGCCGACCCTTTTCTCCCCAGACATAACTGGTATGCAATAATAAACCACCCAAAAAAATCAAACAAACCAACAAAATCATACTCGATAAAATTCTCCGACGATGCCAGTGAAAACCTACCACAAGCAAAACGATAAGTGCTGCATATCTTTGACTGGGTTGAACTTGCACAAATAACGACTGATTTTGAGAAAAACCTTCTTTTGCCCAAAGTGGAAAAAATAAATAAACTTCAGCCAAAAGAAAAAATAACAATAAAACGATCACCTTATATTGCTTTTGGACAGATTTTTGCTTTTCAAGAAAAGTATTAAAGTTTAAACACACAACCAAAAATAAAACCAAAACCATATCGATCAAAAATCCACAATAACCAAACGTAACCATTCGCAAAGGGCTAAATACTTTTGCAAAAAATGGCGAGCAATGACTAAGAAGTTCCGCTCCCGGCGGAACCAAAAAAAAGACAAAAGTTGCAATCCCCACATTTAAAAATGCCTTATTTGACCGGCACCATTGGCCAAACATTTTCCAGTCAACAATAAGCTTTCCGCAAGCAAAAATCATCAAAGCCCAAAAAGCTCTAACACCCTGATCACCATCGAGAAATATAGATTTCGTAAAAATCCCAACGATCGACGTTACCCCTTTATAATCATTTCTAAAAAATGGAAAATTATTAATCGGATACTCTCCTAAAGTCCGTATCGATTCTAAAAATGTGTAGCCTAAGGTTGGAATAATCTGCACGCCGGCTATTGCAAAAGAAAAGAAAACAAAAATCAAACAACTGACAATCGCCGAAATACTTTTTCGAAGAAATGACTTTTGTTCAACAAAGAACAAAGCATCGCACGTAAGCAAAATCAGACTCCAAATAATCATTTGCGCAAACTGACCTGCCCCGCCACCTAAAAAAATCAGGGACATAAACGCTCCTAAAACCATACTGCGCAAGTAGATATGTTTCTTGAATAATTTGGCATAACAATAGATCATCAAAGGGAAAAACGCACACGCCCACAAAAAGAAAGGATGATGCAGAATCCCAACATGTCGCGTAAAAACAAATCCCATATACGCTAATGCCCCAAAACACACCAGAGGATAAGTCAACCGCAATCCATGACCAAGCAATAAACTCATCGCACCCAAACCAATAAAATACGGCTCGACTATTTTAAAAAGATAAAACTGATCATAACTTAAGAATTTTGCCGCAACATTAAAGGGAACCCATAGCGGATAAAATCCCGACGAATATAAGCAAAAACCGCCGCCAATCGACCGCGTCCAAAATGAGAACTCACCAGTTTTCCATTGACGGGCAATATCGGTGAGAATTCCCCAATAATGGTCGCTTAATTCATTAAGCGGCGTGCCATACGGAGCCAAATCCGAAATACGCCAAAGACAAGCACATGCCAAAAATGGAAAACAAAATAAAAAAAGCACATCTAATAATTTCAACGGGGATTTCTTCATTATTTTAAAAAAACCAGTTATTAAACTAATGTTTATAAATTTTTTTCAACGGGCGCATTTTAACATAAAAAAACCATCATTCTTTTCTTTCTTACAAAAAAAATACCTCGCTAAAGCTTAAGTCATTGACCTGCTTAGCAATAAGTCAAAAGAAAGCCCTTGCCCCAAGAGCATCAGCACTATGTTATCCACAGGTATTATGTGCCATACTATAAGTGGAAGAGGTGCATAAAGAACCAGGTAACAGGCAGTTGGGAGCTGCCAAAATGATTATGAAAAGTATATTACGAGGTCAATATCTCTTGGTTTTGGTTTCCTTGCTCTCGGTAAATCCCAGAGCGTGGGCGGATACTTTGGAGTTTGCTAACGGGCAGACCATGGAAACACAACAGATAAACCCCCAAGAAACAGCAAAGAACTTTCAATATGGCCTCGTAAAAGTCAATTATACCTCAGCAAAAGTTACGAATTTAAAAATGGCTGATAAAGGGGATTACAAAATTCTGGCTGATGGCTTATTCGTTACAGAAGCTCACGCCTTAAATTCACCGATTGACCAAAACATTTTTACGGCTGGCGGCCGCGCCCATCAAGCACTGCGCACTGCGCTTCGATTTGAGGATGTTAAACCATTTCTTAGCAAAGAAGCATACCAAGCACTTGTCAGCAAACGCGATGATGGGTCGAAAGAATTACTCGTTTTGCAAATATTAAGAACTTCTGTGCCCGAAAATATTGATATTATTCAAACACAAATAAACCAAGATCTTGCGCAGGCTATTGCCAGAGGGAAAATAAATGGAAAAGATTTTTGGGGGACTTTGTCATTAGTCCGCGAAGATGGCCAGTGGAAATTGGCACAAGAAACATGGTATGGCCATGAAAATAGTCCAATTATTGTTAAAAATATGCGCAGTGCACAAGAATTTCTTAATGAAATAAATGTCTCGCCAGATACAAATTTTGTTAATTGGGTTGATTCGGCAGGACGTTCCAAAAGCACGCTTCCTCTTGAAAAAGGCAGAATCAGGACCCCAAAAGATTCTTTCTGTTTCTTTTTCTTTCTGAACCACAAAAAACATGCCAAAAAAGATCAAAATGATACAACACCTCTGCTATCGGCAGTTCCATCACCGGATATGCATGTCGTCTGGCCATCGAATCTACGCCATGATCCTAAAGTTTATGAAGGACGCAATGCAGATGGCTTTGATGTTTCCATCGCTGCCGACAAAGATGGATATTACCCAAATAAAATGAACCTGCGGATGCCTAGTGGAAAACCTCGAGAGATTTATGTCGGTTTTCTCATGTCATTTTAATCATCAATTATTTAAGAATTTTATTCAAAACATCACCAATAATTTGCTGGGTAGCCGATTGTTGTCCTTGCTCTGGAGAATCTTCACCTTGCTGTGGACTTTGAGAATCCTGCGGAAAACCTAAAGCTTTATCAAGAATCTTACCTAATTCTTTTTTTGCCTCAGTCCGAACGGCATTCTTCCCAAGATCCATCACAGATTGCGACACCGCAACCATTGGCATTTGTCCACCCTTACCGCTTATATGAACGGGTAAACTGATATTATTATCCGCATCATACAAATAGATTAATTCTTCCGAAGATTCTCCCATAATCCTCGAAAGCTCATTGGTAATCTTAAAAGCACCGTCTAAAGAATAGGTTTGATCAAAAGTAGCTTGTGACTTTCCGCTAAAAACAAATTCGTCAGCTTGCACAGTAATCGGCTCAAGAACAATATTGCCGCCAACCAAAGCAAAAGTACCCGAAACTTTATTAATCGCTGTATCTTTATCGTTGAGTTTTGCTTTGTAATTTTCGGGAAGCTTAGCCTCGATGCGTGATGAAATATTCGGAATAAACGCAATCTTATCGAGCACTATCTTAAGGACATTAATATCCTTAAGTTTTACTTCTTTAACCTCAAAATTCCCGTCGCTGACAATCGAGTTAAGATCCGCCCCTTGACCTTTAGCTTTAAGATTACCAAAAACTAATCCCGCAATCTTAATGGGAGCTTGGGCTTGGTCAAGGACTTTGAACAAATCGATATCTTTGATTTCTGACGACAAAACAAAATCCTGACGTTTCATATAATCAGAAACATCGACGGTGGAAATAATTTGGCCTTCTCCCAAATTAATGACCAGCTTATCAGTGGTCAATTGACTTTCTGTAATCTTAAAATCCGCAGAAGCTGCAGTAATCGGCACGCCAAGTTCTTTGAGCTTAAGCTCCCCGTCTTTTAAAGAAACATCACTGACCAAAGTCAAAAGACCAGATGGCCCGACGCTGGCATCAGCAATTGCAACACTTAATTGACCTTTAATTCTTTGAGGCAACTGCACATCTTTAAGGGCAGCTATTTTGGATTTTATTTTTTCAAAAGGCAATTTCGAAAAGTCTGTTTTAATTGTCATATCGTTTAAACCGACTTTTTGAGCTGCCAAATCAAGCAGGACTTGTCCATTTAAAGAAATATTAGACTCATCACTTTCATATGCTAAAGAAGCTTCGACGGCAAACGCATTCGTCAAAGAAAAATCGGCAATTTTAATATTGATTTGGCTGGCAGCAACGGAAACCCCGGGAGTAATATCATTAAAAACAACCTTGCCATTTTGACATTTTAGATCAACTTTCATTTCGCCCAAACCTTTTGCCGATGCCGTCAAATCACTAATCTGCGCTTGAAAAACACCAGCAAACTCTTCTGGCAGAACAACATTCTCGGCAACCAAACCCGAAGCCTTAAAAGCTCCAAGATCAAAATCATTGGCATTAAACTCAGCGATCCCGTTTTTAATAGAAAATTCTTGTGTATTTAAATCATAAGCTAGCGCGCCGGAAAAAGAGAGATTTTGCATTTGGCTCAAATACGAAGTCTTTAAGGAAATCGTAAATTGCTTGCCTAAAGAAAAATTTCCGATTTCCAGATCCGTTTTTGATAAAGCAATCGACGTCCCCGCAATGATATCTTTGAGAACAACTGTCCCGCCCAACCATTTTGCGTCCAAAAGAATCGCTTGCAATCCCGACGGAGAAATAATCGCTTCTTTGATCGTCGTTTCAAATTTTCCACCTACACTCTCGGGCAAAGGCAAATCCTTAAGCGCGATAATCTGGGATTGGATTTTTTTAAGCGGCCACAAATCCAAATTTGTAAGAAATTTTCCATCGATAATTCGGACTTGCATTTTGGATGGATCCCAAAAAACACTCGCATTAAAATCGAGATTAACTTGGTCCTGATAAAGTGCGGCGTTCACATTGAGCTTTGAGCCAACAGCAGAATCCAAAGAAAGATTTTCTAAACTGACATCTAATCGTCTGGCTTCCAAAGAAACCCCCGGGACAATATTTGCAGCAACAACGCGGCCATTATAGAAAAAAACATCCGCATCAATTTTAGCCAAGCCCGACGAGGATACTTCTGCAGTGCGAACCTTGAGCTTTAATTGGCCATCAAGAAGCTCGGGCAAAGACACACTCGAAAACATCGGCAAAGCTTTCAATTTTTCTAAAGGAATCTGGCCCAAATCAAGAGCCACATCCGTGTTAAAAAACCTCACTTGGCTTTTGGCTAAATCCAGTTGGAGTTTTGTACTTAAGCTAAAATTCTTTTCGGAAGACAAAATCGCAGCTTCGAGCAAAACATCAAAAGGGTTGCTCAATGAAAACTGTTTCACATCAAAATTCAACTGCGACACAGTAAGCTTAAGCTCTGGCGCAACAGATTGATCCGTAAAAGCAACTTGTGCGTTTTCAATTTTAAAAGAATTGACAAAAATCGCCGGAATAGCGACTGACGACGCTGGCAAAGTTCCAGCACTGGGAGCATCTGTCGTGGATTTGATCGTTTGAAAATTCAAAAGGCCAGCCGAATTGCGAATAATAGAAACTTGCGCAGACGAAACCAAAACAGCCGACACTGATATCTGCCGAGCAGTCAAGAACGCTAAAAGGTCAACTCCCGCGTCAATTTCCTTAACAAAAACAAAATCCCCACTGCCAAAATCCGGATTTTCGGCAATGATAAAATCAGACAAATGAAACCGCACTCCGTCCTTAATCGAAACCGAAAAAGCAATGTCCTTAAAATCAACAGCTCGCCCTAATGCATTACTGGCCGCAGTAATAATTTGTGGCTTATACCTCTTAATATCAAAAGTCTTTAAGAAAATAAAGCCGGCAAACAGGGCAATAATGAGCAAAATAAATATCGTAAAAAGAAAAATCCCAAAAATTTTGAAAAGTTTTTTCATGCGCACTACATCCTTACGATAACTTGCTTATTTTTTCTTTCCTCAATTGACGATAACGAAAACAATCCACCAGATGATCATTGACCATCCCAACAGCCTGCATATGAGCATAAACAACTGTGGCCCCTAAAAACTTAAAACCGCGCGCTTTAAGATCTTTTGCCCAAATGATCGCCTCATTGTTCGTAGTCACATAATCCTTTAAAGTCTTAAACTTGTGAATTATTGGTTTGCCGTCGACAAATGACCACATATATTTTGCAAAAGTCCCAAACTCTGACCGAACCTTCAAAAAACATTGCGCATTAATAATAGCCGCCTGAATTTTGGCACGATTGCGAACAATCCCTGCATCAGAAACAAGCCGCTTGTGATCCTGCAGCGTAAAATGAGCTACGGTATTATAATCAAAATTCGCAAAAGCCTTACGAAAATTTTCACGCTTATAGAGTATCGTGCGCCATGATAACCCCGCCTGAAATGATTCAAGAACCAAAAATTCAAAAATTTTACGGTCATCAAAAACCGGCACACCCCACTCTTGATCATGGTACTTAATATAAAGCTCGTCTTCTTCAATGGGCCAAGGGCAACGTTTGCGTGGTTTGTCCATCAAGACTCCCTAGTTTTCCTGCTCTTTCGAAGCTTCTAAATATTCCCAGCGCTCATAGAGCTTAAGCAGTTGCTCGCCGATAACATCGACGCGTTCTTGCGCTTGAGCAACTTCTTTGGGACCTTTTTGATAAAAAGCGATGTCCGCTAAGAGCGCGTACAAATTTTCTTGCTCGGCTTCAAGCTTTTGAATTTCTGACGGCAAAAGTTCCAGCTCACGCTGTTCTTTATAGGAAAGTTTTCGGACGGTTATCGGTTTTTCTTCCTCACGTGGCCGGTCCGCTTTAAGCTTGGCGGCTGTTTTTTTCTCCTGCGTGCCCCTCTGGGAGAGCCAATCGTCATAACCGCCGGCGTATTCATAAATTTCGCCTGTCCCATCGAGCACGATCGTCGATGTAACAACATTGTTCAAAAAAGACCGGTCGTGGCTGACCAAAATAAGCGTACCCGAATATTCCATCAAAAGCTCTTCTAGCAGCTCCTGTGTTTCAATGTCCAAATCATTGGTCGGCTCATCCATAACCAAAAAATTCGACGGCGTTGTAAAAAGCCGTGCCAAAAAAATCCGGTTGCGCTCCCCGCCAGACAACACCTTAACCGGCGTGCGCGCACGCTCGGGCGTAAACAAAAAATCCTGCAAATACCCAATCACATGCCGGGGCTTACCGTTAATCGTAATCGTGTCCCCGCCTTTGGTGATGTTTTCGATAACCGTTTTTTCTTCGTCTAATTGCTGGCGCATCTGGTCGTAATAAGCAATTTCCAAATTGGTTCCTAAACGAATTTTGCCTTTGTCCGGTGATAACTGTCCCAAAAGAATACGCAGCAAAGTCGTCTTGCCCGAACCGTTTGCCCCTATAACGCCAATCTTGTCCCCGCGCATAATCTGTGTCGAAAAGTCCCGAATAATACATTTCTCGCCGTAACTAAACCCAAGATTCGACGCCTTGATGACTAAATGCCCAGATGCCTCAGCTTCGTGCGACACAATACGCGCTTTGCCGATTTGATCTCGCTGGGCCATTTTTTCCAGACGCATGCGCTCCAAGGCTTTGACGCGGCCTTCATTACGCGTCCGGCGAGCCTTAACGCCTTTGCGAATCCAAATTTCTTCTTCGGCGAGCTTTTTGTCAAACTCAAGCCTTTGTACCGCTTCGTTTTCTAAAGCCATCTGTTTGCGTTGTAAAAAAGTTTGATAGTCGCAAGCCCAGCTAAAAAGTTTTCCGCGGTCAAGTTCCAAAATACGCGTCGACAAATGCGACATAAACATCCGATCATGCGTAACAAAAAACAACGTGCCCGGATAATTTTTTAAGAAACCTTCGAGCCAATTGATCGTGTCGATGTCTAAGTGATTAGTCGGCTCGTCGAGCAAAAGAATATCTGGCTTTAAAATAAGCGCTTTGGCAAGCAGTGCACGGCGCTTCTGTCCGCCAGAGAGCGTTTGGAAATCCGCTTCCCCGTCTAAATGCATTTGCGTCAAAATATTTTCGACCTCGGAATTAAGATCCCAGCCGTTTATCTTGTCGATCTGTGTTTGCACACGATCCAATTCGCGCATAATCTCATCCGAGTGATCCGTATGCATCCGATGCGTCACGTGGTGATAATCGCTCAAAATTTTGGCGCGCTCGCCTAAACCGGCAAAGACAATATCAAAAACCGTGCCGTTAATATCATTGGGGACTTCCTGGGGCAAATGCGTGACCTTGACCCCTTTTTGAAAAATGATCTCGCCGCCGTCGATGTCAACTTGACTAGCCATGACTTTCATCAAAGTCGTCTTGCCTGTCCCGTTTCGCCCCAGCAAAGCAATGCGTTCATTAGGCTCAACTTGCAAGCTTAACCCATCAAAAAGTAAAGGCCCGCCGAAGGCGAGGCTGATTTCCTGAAGACTAATAAGGGCCATAAAAAACTAACTTTCTTTCTCAAGAAGCCATTGATAAATCGGTTTAACCACAATGGATTTTCCATCCTGCATAATGTCCTCTTGCGTATCATCGGTTAAAATAAGAGCGGTCTTTAATTGCAATTCGTCCATCGCCTTTAAAAGTGCATTAATCTCTCGCTTGCGCGTCTTTTCATGATCAAGATTATCTGTAACTTGGATAAGACTTAAATTCTGATTATCAGACCTAATCAAAAAATCAACCTCCAGATTATTCGAAGTTTTATAGTAATAAATTTCCGAAAATCTCCTGCGAAGCTCAAGAAAAACAAGATTTTCTAAAAACTTGCCCCTATTTTTGGAAAACGCAAACGCCACAGATTGCGCAAGACCGTTATCAATACAATAAATTTTCTTAAGACCGACAAACTGACTTTTAAGGGAATACGAAAACTTTCCGACGAGAAAAATCAAGTAACTGTTTTCAAAGAAGTCCGCATAACGCTTGATGGTATTCATGCTTCCCAGACCCAGAACCTTTTTCAAGTTATTATACGAAAATGTGGTTCCCAGATTGCTTAACAAATACAGCCCAAGCTCGCGCAAGGGCTTGACCTGCTTAATCCCGTATCTGGCGACAATATCACGGTAAAGAATATCTTCATACACACGCTTAAGAAGCAGCGGCTCTTGATATTTCAAATATTCCGGCATTCCGCCATGCTCAAGGTATTGCGCAAAATGCTTCTTAAGAGTAGCTCGCTCTAATGTCAAAGCTATCGGGTCTTTCGACAACACAAAACCTTGGAACGCCAAGAATTCATCAAAAGAAAAAGGAAATAATTCGATATTGATATTTCGGCCGGTGAGTTTTGTTCCCAACTCCCTGCTTAGTAACGAAGCGTTGGAACCGGTCAAAAAGAATTTGCAACCCTTTTCTTGCATCCGGCGAACAAAAGTTTCCCACTGAGGAACATTTTGGATCTCATCGAAAAAAAACACTTTCCTTTCGCCGTACAACTCCAGAAAGACTTCATAAAGAGTATTAAAATCTTCTGCCGAAAAATCTACCAAACGCTCATCTTCAAAATTAAAAGAGTATACGCCGCTCTTATAATGCTTATTGAGAACTTGACACAACAATGTTGACTTTCCACATCGGCGTATTCCAGAAACAACAACGGCATGCGGCAAAGAGGCATATTTTATGACCGCATCTAGAACATTTCGCACAATTCCAGAATCAAGACCTTGCCGGTCATGTTCTTGCTCAAGCACAACTTCTTTTATAACAGACTTTTGCATACGTTTCCCTTAAGTTCTCATTTGCAGTGAGAGAATAACATCATTTATGCTCACTGTCAATGAGATTAAAAAACCACAATGATCCCGAATTAAATATTCTATCATAAAATAACGAAAACATACCTATTCGCGCCGCATGCAAGTTATTTTTTATTGTCAATATTTTTGCACATCGTGTTTATTACATATTTGCAATACAACTTTAAATCTGTATAATTCACCAGAATCTATATTTTATTGGAATATTGAAATACTACGGCCGAACCATGATGATTTCGCCCACCGTTAAAATGCCTTCCTTGATCACCTTAGCATACATGCCATGTCGAGAAAGCGCATCGGTCTTTAACTGTGGGGAAATTGCGTCCATCACATAGCAGGGCTTGCGGACTTTGGAAATTTCCAAAACAACGCCGCCGGAAAATTCTAAAACCACTCCCAACGGCAAGCTGTTGACATTCAAATTTTCGACCGTCAAATTTTCGCCCGCTTGCCCCGGGCTTAAGGTATAACCGCCGCTATTTAGCTCAGCTAATTTTTCCAAATCTTGAAGACAGACTGCCTGCAGGGGCGAATTATGCTTAGCGTGATTGTGCGCATCCCCTTCTAAACCGGCTAAAGTCAAAACCACCGACGGGACAGCAAGCTTGGGAATACCGCCTTTGGAAATATTGATAGAGACGATGCGCGCAGACATTTTGAATTCTTAACTTAACAAACAATCCCTGAATTTTTGCGGTCGTAATAATACCAATTCAAAAATAAACAAACCACATAATAAATCGTAAAGCCATAAAGCGCATATTGTGCATGTCCGGCCTTGATCTGCTGGCCAAAAACAATCGGAATAATAAAAGCGCCGTACGCTGCTACCGCCGACATCCAGCCTAAAACCGGGCCGGCCTGCTCTTTGGGGACAATATAGGCGACACTGCGAAACGTTGACCCATTTCCTAAACCGGTAGCCACAAACAAAATCATAAACAAAATAAAAAACGGCCACCAAAACGTTTCCGGTGTCCCCGATGCTTTAGCTTTAACAATAAAGTAGGCCACCCCCAAAGCGGCGATAACTTGTACGAGCGTGCTATAGCTGGTCACCTTTGAACCGCTATTGATTTTGTCCGCCAACCATCCTCCGACGGGCCGAATCAAAGCGCCCACTAAAGGCCCCACAAAAGCCCAAACCATCGGGTTTGGCGCGTTGGGATTAACGCCGCCTCCCGGCAAATAGCCAAAAACGTCTTGAATCAATTTTGGAAAGGAAGCCGAATACCCAATGAAAGAACCAAAAGTCATGACATACAGCGTCGTCATAATCCACGTGTGTTTATTTTTAAAAATCGCAAACTGCCGGTCCAAATTGCCTTTGATGGCTTTAGGCGAAAGAGCTTTCATCAAAAACAAAGCCATCAAGATCGTCGCGGGCAAAACAAGCCACATATTTAATTTCAAAGCCGTCAATAAATACGCCCCGACCCCGGCAGCTAAAAGGCCAAAAAGATTTAAAAGAATAATGTTAAAAAACTCGGAAAAATAATTTCCAATCTTAGGCGTTGCGATTTTTAAATTGTTCATGCCGACAAAAGCCGCCAGCGCCGAGCAAAGCAAGAACGGCACCCATACCCAGCCGGCGTTTTGGATAAACACCAGCGTCCCGAGAGCTTTTGTGCCGTCGGCTTCGATAAGCGGCAGGCCAGCACCGGCAAGATTTCCAAAGAATCCGGCCGCAATCACGACGGGAATCAAAAACTGCATAACGCTTACCCCTAAATTTCCAAGCCCCGCGTTTAACCCCAACGCCGTTCCTTGCATTCGTTTGGGGAAAAAATAAGAAATATTGGACATTGACGATGCAAAATTTGCGCCGCCAAAACCCGACAGCAAGGCTAAAAAGGCAAAGACAAAATAAGACGTTTGCGCATGCTGCAAAGCAACCCCCGCGCCTACTGCGGGAATCAGCAAAAACAACGTCGAGAGAAAAACAACATTTCTCCCGCCGCCTAAGGCAATCAAGAAGGAATGGGGAATTCGTAAAGTAGCACCCGCCAAACCGGCAATCGCAGGCAAAGTCCATAACAACTCATTATAAATTTTAAGATCCTCCGGCGACTGATGCGGCAGACCTAAAGTAAAGCCCAATTTTTTCATCTGGACAATGATCATCCCCCACATAATCCAAATCGAAAAAGATTGCAGCAAAGACGGGATCGAAATCCAGAGATTACGAAACGCAACTTTTTTGCCGCCCGTGTCCCAGAATTTCAAATTTTCAACATCCCACTCGTCAATATTAATTTTTGACATAAACCTTTTCCTCTCTCTAGAATTAACATGATGTCTTCTTCGTCAAAAAAACACTCAAGCCGCACGCAGCCAAAGCCAACGCACTTAAGATGACGCTCGGCCCCAAATGTTCAAACTTGCCCTGAAAATAAGCCTCAAGCGCGGAAATTAAAACCCAAATTTGCAAAAAGACCGCACCTAAACTGATCAACAAAGCCACGCTCTCGACGCTGCGGATAAACTCCTGTCTTTTATCAGCAAACCTCATGCCAATTCTCCACGTTCCATGCCCACAAAATAAATTCCGTCGGGCTCTACTTAAATTTTAAGCTTAGGTAAAGCGCGTTCCAGCGGTCCGTACAAAACCTCGCCGGTCGTCCCATTAAAGGTACCTTTGTGACACGGACAGAAAAAAATCTTTTCATCCTTTTTCCAGATGACCGGGCATTGCAAATGCGTGCATTTTTGTCCGAAAGCCACAAACTGGTCCGCGCTTAAGCGCACCAAAATGGCTGACTCTTTAATATTGGGAATTTCAAAAACATAAGCCTCCCCAATGCCCAAATCTTCGTTGTCGATGATTTTTTTAGAAACATACGAGCGCACCTGTTGAGATTTGACCCACGACTTGACCCACACTCCGGCTGTTCCCGCAAAAAAGCCTAAAGACACCAAACCCAAATAGCGAATAAAATCCCGACGAGAAACATGGGAATCCCGATTCTGATCTAACGGAAAATCTTCTGCCCACTTCGGGATTTCTTTATATTGTTCCTTTAACCGTTTTTCAATCGGGTCGTTCATACCATTTCCTTTTCTGTACTCGCCCACGGCTGGCTGTCGTAAACTTTTGTGCTGATAAAATCCGCGATGTCCATAGCAATCGGCACATCGTCGCGATCAACCATCAAATGAACCTTAGTCGTGATTTTTTGTCTTCCGAAAATAAATTGATTATTCGCTTTATTCTTGCGCTGCGATTCAATCACAGATTGAGGCCCAAAGAAGATTGCCTCCGACGGACAAACAGTAGCGCACATCGGTTTAAGGCCCATGGATGTGCGGTCATAACACATGTCGCATTTGTTCATTTGCGCACGCGCTTGATAAACTTTGGGCACGCCAAACGGACAAGCCAGCTGACAATTGGAACAGCCAATGCAACGCGGCTTTAAAGACGATTGGACGACGCCATCCTCCGTGCGCTTAATCGCATCCGCCGGGCACACCGCGGCACAGGCCGGATCATCGCAGTGCATGCACAGCGTCGGGCCGGTTTTAACAGAGTCTGCGCTGTTTAAAGGTTCCAGATGAATCATCGGCACACCCCGATGCGTGCCGCATTCCGCGCAAGCAGCCTCGCAGGAGCGACAGCCGATACAGCGTTGGGGGTCGATGAACAAATCATTATCTTCAAGCCAAGTACTCATAATTTTTCTTCAGCAACTTTTTCGATACGCACCGCGCTCATTTTAAATTCAGGAATTTTCGAAACCGGATCAAGAGCTCTCTGCGTCAGACGATTGATCGATTGTTTGCCCGCCCAATGATACGGGACAAAAATCGTGTCCGGACGAATCGTTTTGACCACCCGCGCTTTAAACTCAGCGCAATCCCGCCGAGAAGTGATCTTAACGCAATCCCCGTCCCTAATCCCATATTGCTCGGCAAGCAAAGGATGAATTTCAACATAAGGCTCAGGGCATTGATCATTTAAAAATCCAATACGCCGTGTTTGCGTGCCGGAGAGATAATGAAAAATCACGCGCCCCGTCGTTAGATAAATCGGATATTCCGCATTGATCAAATCCGCAGACGGCTTAAACTCAACGACATTAAAATGCGCTTTGCCATCCGCGTGATAAAACTTTCCGCCTTCAAACAGCCGCGGCGTGCCCGGATGGCCAATCTGCGGACATGGCCAAAACACACCCATTTCTTTTTCGATGCGCTCATAGGTGATCCCATAATAATCCGCTGTCCCGCCCTTGGAGGCAATACGCAATTCGTTAAATATCTCCTGTGAATTCTTAAAATTAAAATATTTGCCCTTGCCTAACCGATGCGCGATCTCAAGAAAAATTTCCCAATCGACCTTCGCTTCTCCCGGAGGATTGACGGACTTTTGTAAACGAATGACCCTCCCTTCCGCCGACGTCGAGGTCCCCTCATCTTCTTCATGCAGAGAACCGGGCAAGATCACATCCGCGTAACGCGCGGTCTCACTCATAAAAAAATCGATATTCACATAAAATTCCAACTTTTCCAAAGCCTCGCGGGTAAAACGCGAGTCCGGCAAACTGACTAAAGGATTAAAACAAATGCTCAACAACCCACGGATCTTTCCAGCGTGGATTTCGTTAACGATCTCCTGCGCAGACAAGCCCTTGCCGGGCAAATCTTTTTCATCAATGCCCCAAACTTTGGAAATATACTGACGATGTTCGGGATTGGTGATGTCGCGGTTTCCAGGCAGTTGATCGCATTTATGCCCGTGCTCACGTCCGCCCTGTCCGTTGCCTTGGCCTGTGATCGTCGCGTAGCCGCAGCCAACTTTTCCAATTCTCCCCGTCGCTAAAACCAAGTTAATACACGAAAGCACATTGTCCACACCCTTGGTGTGATGCTCAATGCCGCGGGCATGTAAAAGAAAACTCCGTTTGGCCTTGCCCCACCACTCTGCGGCTGTCTTAATACTAGATATCGGCACGCCGGTAACACGCTCACATTCTTCAAGCGTATATTTAGCCACCGTCTTTTTGACATCTTCAAAACCCGTCGTGTGCTCAGCAATAAATTGCTCATCAATGTCGCCGGCAGCAATCACAAGATTTAAAAGTGTATTAAACAAAAACGAATCCGTGCCCGGACGAACCGGCAAAATCAAATCCGCCGTGCGCGCAATCGGAGTAATTCGCGGATCAACAACGATAAGCTTAGCCCCGCGAGTATCACGCGCTTTCCAAATATAGTCCGTCGTGATCGGAGCGCATTCACTGACATTGGTCCCCGCGCACAAAATAACATCCGTCTCCAGAATATCCGCCCACGAATTGGCGGCCCTATCAATCCCAAAGGCTTTTTTGTTTCCCGCTCCCGCCGAGACCATACACAGACGTCCGTTATAATCAAGGTTCGCCGTCTGCAGTGCCACGCGGGCAAATTTTCCAGCCAGATAAGATTTTTCATTCGACAACGAAACACCCGAGAGCATCGCAAAGCTGTCCTTGCCGTACTTCGTTTGAATACGCACAATCTCGTCAACCACACGCGTGTAAGCGGCATCCCAGCTCACACGCTCATAACCTTGGCCGCTGCGATTCTCCAGAGGATACAACAAGCGGTCCGGATGACTGCCCTGCATATAACGCTTGACCCCCTTGGGGCAAAGCTTGCCTTTGTTAAACGGAAAAGCTTCCCACGGGTCAAACCCGACGACGGCATTGTCTTTGACTTTCAAAATAATCCCGCATTGCTGGCCGCAAAAACAACAATGCGTTTTAACACGGCGATCCAGCTGAGTTTCACTTTGGTCCCATCCGCCAGGTGGTTGATGCTTTTGGTGTGGGCCAAACTGCTCAATAATCAAATCTTCTGCAATCGGTAATTTAGCCATGAATCTCCTTAACCAGTAATATCAAATTTTCCATTTAAACGCTTATGCTGGGTCGTCATCAGAAGTTGCCGTCGGGCTTGTGGGCTTAAATCCTGCACAGAAAACTTATCCTCCGGGGTTTCAAACTTAAAGCCCAACTCGCGCAAAATACTTTTAACATCCTCTTTTTGAACCTGGCTGGTAAAACCCTCACCCGTCTTAGGGCATAACGCCAATTTACCGTCTTGCTTTTCATGAATATAAAGCTCGGCTCCCATTTGGGATGCACGCTGAAAAATATGAAAAAACTTTCCAAACGGCAAATACACAAGAAAAGAGACAACCGTCCAGCAATGCACCGTCGACAAAATCCGGTAATGCTGACCGCCCAAATAATGCGTGCTAAAAGTAAGGCACAACCCGGACACCGCCACCGCCATAAGAATCAACAGCGGCAAAATGTCATGCGAAAATGTTTGCGTCGTAATTTCCCCTGGATGAACAAGCCGCCGCGAAAAAGCCATGACACTGCCGACAATAATCATCAGCGAACAAAAATTTAAAGAATTAAAAAATAAAAAACCAATAACACCGTACGGATCAAAAATCATCGTCGGAAAACCAAAAACATGCAACTGATACATATACGGATCACCAGTCGGATGCGCAAAATGCAGCCAGCCAAACACAAGTGGAAAAGTAATCGCAAATCCCATCAAGCAGCCCCACGCCAAAAGAAAATGCATGACCCAGCGATAGCTGCTGCGCCGGCCAATAAATTTTTGTAAAACCATATTTTCAAAAACTGCTTTAAAAACCAACGTAGAATTGGCAAAAAAATGCCTGCTAAAAACCAAATTTAAACTGCGCTTCCATAAAGTGCGCGTCGGCGGGCGGGAAAGCCAAACAGAATAACGATAAATACATCCAAAAGTTGCAAAAAGGGTGGCAATCAAATACGGAATTAAAGCGGCGTCAAAATAAATAAGCTTGCGCGAACCCAAAACGACTAACCCGGACAAAATCGCAACGCCCAAGAGCCCTCGTAAAATTCCAGATGGATATAAACGCATGAACATCAGAGACATTTCTTTTTGCCATTTTTATATTTGCTGCTTTGGGAATTCCTTTTTCGGCTCAATTGTTTGGCGCCTCTATGGAGCAATTCACCTTAAAAAGGACCTCCCAAATCAACTTAAATTGCACATCACGTAAAACAACAAGTAATTATCTCACAGTTTCTTTTTTCCATTGATGTAAAAAAATTATTTTTACCAATCCACAGGAAAGTAATCTTTGAGAAATTTGCCGCACCAATGCTTCCCTGTCAAAATTCCGTGAAAAAACGGGTCACAGACCCGCGCAGCTCCGTCAACGATATCCAAAGGCGGTTGAAAGTCATGCATGTCTTGCTTGCGTTTGGAAAGGGCCAATGGATCTTCGTCGGTGACCCAGCCGGTATCGACCGCATTCATAAAAATCCCGTAATTGGCCAAATCACTGGCGGAAGTATGCGTAAGCATATTGAGCGCCGCTTTGGCCATATTCGTATGCGGATGGCGGTCTGTTTTTGTAAAACGATGAAATTTGCCTTCCATCGCCGAGACATTAACGATATGTTTTTGTCCGGTGTTGTCGCGCTTCATCAAACCAGATAATTTATTGCACAGAACAAACGGAGCAATGGCATTAACTAATTGCAACTCAATCATCTCAGCCGTCGGAATCTCGCCCAAACGCAGACGCCAGCTGTTGATCTCGCGCAAATCGACTTGTTGTAAATCCGCATCTAATTTTCCTTTTGGAAAAATCTTTTCGGCCGACAAAGCATTGTCATGCGTATAAGGAATTTGTGAAAGCTTGGCCGATGCGCTCAAACCGATGCCCACCAAAGCGCCGTTCCAGCCTAAGGGTTGTGTCACAGAAACAGGCAAGTTACCCGACGAGCTTGGCAAAATCTTAGTCTTGCATTCTTCAAAAAGTCTTAAAAGCGCTTGAACATCGAGCGGCAATTGTGCAAAATCTAACATTTCATTGGCCAAAAGATGACTGTAAAACCCCGGAGGCCGGCGTACGGTTTGCGCGGCATTGTTGATCAGTAAATCTAGCCGGGAATATTTTTGCTCAACAAAATTACAAAAAAGCTCGACACTCGGCGTATGGCGCAAATCCAATCCATAAATGTGCAATCGCTCTTTCCATTGCGCAAAATCTTTTTCTCGTGCATAACGCAGCGCAGAATCGA
>CAZNNZ010000015.1:0-21521 GCA_964574575.1 uncultured Planctomycetales bacterium | reverse complement strand
ACTTGATGCGTAGAGGGCAACATTTTTCAAAAGTGTACGGACAGTGCAAGGTTAAGGAAGTGCTTTTGGCCATTACCAAGGCGCGTTGCGGATCGGCGTGTGTTATTGATAATAAGGGGAAATTAATAGGCATTTTTACCGACGGAGATTTGCGTCGGCATTTGGAAGAAGGTTCGGAAGTTTTACAAAAAACGGTTAAAACCTTAATGACCAAAAATCCAACTACGATTTTGCAGGATAAACTGGCCGCGGAAGCTTTTGCTCTTTTAAAGGAACGCAAAATCGATGAACTTCCTGTTGTCAATCAAAAAGGTCAGGCGGTTGGGCTTTTGGATATTCAAGATCTACTTAAAGCGGGGTTGATATAATATGGATTCTGCGCTCAAAGAAAGAATTAAAAAGATTAAGGTTTTGGCTTTAGATGTCGATGGCGTTTTATCTGATGGAAAGATCATTATTGACAGTAGCGGCAATGAGATCAAAAATTTTGATGTGCAGGATGGTTTTGGCATGGTTTTACTTCGCCGTGTTGGGATTAAAATCGTGATCATTACTGCGCGATCGTCACGGCCTGTCGATTTTCGTGCTAAAGATTTAAAAATTGATAAAGTTTATCAGGATGCCTTTCCTAAGGTTGAATATTATAAACAAATGCTTAAGGAATTGGAAGTTAGCGACGAGGAAGTTTGTTTTGTTGGTGATGATTTACCTGATCTAACGGTTTTGCGGCAAGTTGGGTTTGCGGTTGCCGTTGCCAATGCGGTTGAAGAAATCAAAAAAGAAGTTCATTACATCACCCATAAGTCTGGTGGACGTGGTGCCGTACGCGAAGTCATCGAACTTATCTTAAAAACACAAGGTCATTGGGATCATCTTTTGGCAAAATTATAGTCACTCTTTTGCCATTTAATTGGAAGAAAAAAATTTCCCCTAGAATAGTTATGAATAATTTTTTGTTGTTTCTTTTGATTCTTTTTTTGTCTATTCCTGCTTATGCGCAACAGGGGGCGCAGCAGTTTGAAAAATTTAATTTGCAAGGCTACACCGAGACTGGGGCAAAGTCATGGGATGTCAAGGGCGATACGGCTCAGGTTGACGGCAATATCGTTAGCATTAATAACATTGATGCCAATCATTACGGGCAGGAAGAAGTTAATTTGACGGCGGCTAAGGGGCAGCTTAATAAGGAAAGTGGCAATGTCCATTTAGAGAAGGATGTTGTTATTACGGCAAAACAAGGCAGTCAGCTTAAGACAGATTATATTGACTGGGATAAAGGAAAGGATATTGTGAAAACGGATGCGCCCGTTGTTATTACGGACTCTTCGCAGGGCATGACTGCAACTGGGGTGGGGCTTGTGGCGCATCCAAATTTGCAAACTGCACAAATGCAAGAAGATGTGAAAATCATTGTCCAAAATGAAAAGACGCAAATCCAAACCGTTACGATTACCTGTGACGGCCCAATGCAGATTGACCAAAAAAAGAATAAGGCGACTTTTAGCAAAAATGTTGTTGCTGTTGAGTCTGATCGGATTTTGAAAGCGGATTTAATGGAAGTCTTTTTTGATCCTGCTACAAATAAAATTAAAGAAGCGATTTGTACAGGCAATGTTTCAATGGTGCAAGGCGGAAATGTTACGAATTCTCAAAAGGCTGTTTATAACGGAGTAGATCAGACTTTGACTCTTTCAGGTCGGCCAAAACTTATTATGATTGAGGGCGACAAAACAGCATTTTCAGGTTTAAAAGAGAAGAAGGATAAATAATTTAGTCATTTGGAAATTCACTTTTCTTTTTAAGAAAAAATAATATAATGTGGACTTCTTTGTTGGACGAAGGGCATAAAAATGTCGTTGCATTTACTAGAAACACGAAGTCTCACTAAAAGTTACGGCGGACGTAAAGTCGTTGATGGTTTGAGCATTTCGGTGGGACGTTCTGAAATTGTGGGAATTTTGGGCCCTAACGGTGCCGGCAAAACCACTTCATTTTATATGATTGTGGGAATTGTTGCCCCGGATTTTGGTCAAATCCATTTTGATCAGACGGACATTACAAGGAAACCCATTCACGATCGTTGTAAGTTGGGTATGGGATATTTGGCGCAGGAATCATCGATCTTTCGTAAATTGACTGTCGCAGAGAACATAATGGCGGTTTTAGAGACTCTCGACTTAAGTCCTCGGGAACGCAAGAAACGACTGCAAAGTTTGCTCGAAGAATTAAACATTGCGCATTTGGCCAAGTCTAAAGCGTATACGCTCTCTGGTGGCGAGCGACGTCGTTTGGAAATTACTCGTGCTCTGGTCACTAACCCGTCGTTTTTGCTTTTGGACGAACCGTTTTCTGGGATTGACCCGATCGTGGTTGCGGAAGCGCAGGAAATTATTCGGGACCTTAAGAAAAAAGGTTTGGGGATTTTGTTGACCGATCACAATGTTCGTGAAACATTGTCCATTACCGATCGTGCGTATTTGGTGGCCGACGGAAAACTTTTGATATCTGGGACAGCTGAAGATTTGATCAATAATCCGCAGGCGAAACAGATTTATTTGGGCGAAAAGTTTAAAATGTGAAAGCAAAATAATATTAGAAAAGAGGATGCAGATGGATCCCTCGCTCATTGCATGAACGCGGGATCATTATCTGCATAAGGTAGCAAAATAATATTAGAAAAGAGGATGCAGATAATGAAAGTTGCAGTTAAGAAAGTGGATGCTTTAAAACGTGAATTGGCTTTTGAAATTTCTAAGGAACGTGTCGCCAAGGCGCATAGCGAGGTTATGCAAGAAATTTTGAAAGTTGCGAAGGTCAAAGGATTTCGTCCCGGAAAAGCTCCTCGGCAAGTTGTCGAGTCTCAGCACGGCGCTTTAGCCCGTGAAGAAACTCTCAAAAAGCTTATTCCGGAGGTTTATCATGAAGGGATTACCCAAGAAAAGATCGACGCGTTAGACCTTCCGGAAATTCATGATGTGGAATTTAAGGACGGCTTGATCCGTTTTAAGGCGCACGTGGATATTAAGCCGGAAGTCAAACTCGGGAATTATAAAGGGCTTAAAGTGACCCGCAAAAGTTCTAAAGTTACCGACGAAGAATTGAATAAAACTTTAGATTATTTCAAAAAACCTCAAGGCGGCGAAAAAGAACAAGCTCTTGACGATAATTTTGTAAAAAGCTTAGGCTATCCAAGCTTAGAGGCGTTTAAAGAATCGTTAACGCGCCAGATGGAAATGGATAAAGATCGTCAAAACCGTTTGGATGTTGAAAATCAGGTTGTTGATGCTTTAATCAAGGATGCAAAATTGGATGTCCCATCGACTTTGGTCAAGCGTCAGCTGGAGCATCGCATGGAGGAAACGATACAGCGTCTTAAAGAGCAAGGCATGCCCGAAGCTGAAATCAAGAAGCGTGAAGAGCAAATGCGAAAAGATTTTGAAAAGACCGCCGAAAAAGATGTTAAAGTTTATTTGATTTTAGAAGCAATTGCTAAAGCCGAGAATATTCACACGCATTCTGAAAAGGAAAGTTTACCTGGAAAGGTGATGGCTTTCTTATTAAAGGAAGCTAGCTGGGAAGAAGCGAAATAATTTAAGAATTGCGGGTTATATTGTGCGGGTGGCGCGCAGGGGGTTCCCTGCCGCCCGCAGTTTCGAGGACGGCAGGGTCCGCAGCGACAGGACCCGCAGTCGGCATAATGTTTTAACCAAAGGAGCTTTTAATGGATATTAAATCGCAATATTTAGTCCCAATGGTCGTAGAAAAAAGCGGACACGGTGAGCGCGCGTATGACATTTATTCTCGTTTGCTAAAAGACCGGATTATTTTTATCGGCACTGCCATAGACGACAATGTTGCCAATTTGATCATTGCTCAGCTTCTTTTTTTGCAAAGCGAAGATGCAACCAAGGACATAAATATTTATCTTAATAGTCCCGGTGGTTCGGTGACCGCGGGGTTGGCGATTTATGACACGATACAATTTATTAAACCCGACGTTTGCACCTATTGCATTGGGCAAGCGGCCAGCATGGGCGCGGTACTTTTAGCGGCCGGAACAAAAGGTAAACGATTTTCTCTACCGTATTCGCGGATTATGATTCATCAACCTTGGGGTGGCGCTCAGGGAACAGCCAGTGATATCTCAATTCAAGCCAAAGAAATTTTGCGTATGAAAGAGGAATTGACCAAGCTTTTGGCGAATCATACTGGCCAGACGTTTGAAAAAGTTTCGTTGGATTCCGATCGTGATTTTTTCATGTCCGCTCAAGAGGCTAAGAGTTACGGGCTTGTCGATGAGGTCCTTTACACCGTCAAGGACATTAAGAAAACATAATTTTATTTGAAAAGGAAAAACTGATGAAACGCACTTTGCTTTTAACTCCTGGTCCAACACAGGTTCCGCCGCGTTTATGTGAAGTTTTGGGACGTCCGATTATTCATCACCGCACGCCGCAGTTTCAAGCTTTTTTAAAAGAAGCTGCTGAGGGATTGCAGTATGTTTTAAAAACAAAAAATGATGTTTATGTCATGGCGTCATCGGGAACAGGGGCGATGGAAGCGAGTGTCGTCTCATTTTTGTCGCCGGGCGATAAAGTTATTGTCGCGGAGGCTGGAAAGTTTGGTGAACGCTGGGTTGAGCTTTGTAAAGCGTATGGCGTTAATGCACATGTGATTAAAGCGACGTGGGGAAAAAATGTTTCGCTGCAGGAAATAAAAAAAGTGTTGGATGCGGATAAAAGTATAAAGGCTGTTTTTGCGACGCACAGCGAAACATCGACTGGTACTAATGCGGATATTGAGGGTATTGGAAAAGTTGTCAGCCAAACTTCGGCGATTTTAATTGTGGATGCGGTCAGTGGTTTAGGTGTGCAGGATTTACAGACGGACAATTGGCACGTGGATGTCGTATGCTCGGCTTCCCATAAGGGACTTATGCTCTCGCCGGGAGTTGCGTTTATTTCTGTTTCGCCCAAGGCGGATGCTCTATTGGCCAGTTCAACAATTCCAAAATATTATTTTGACATTCGTAAATTTAAAAAAGCTTGGGCTCAGGTGGATACGCCTTTTACGCCGGCCATTGGTATTGTGATTGCTTTAGTCGAAAGTTTAAAAATGGTCAAAGAAACTGGCATTGATAATATGTTTGCGCAATATGCTCGTTTGGCCAAAGCGACACGTGCGGCCGCTTTGGCGCTGGGGTTATCGCTTTTTGCCGATGAGAGTGCAATTTCGAATGTCTTAACCGCAATTCGCGTTCCGGAAGGTATTGATGCTGATAAAATTTTAAAAATCATGCGGGACACTCACGGCATTTCTGTTGCTCCGGGGCAGGATGCGGTTAAGGGAAAAATTATTCGTATTGCGCACATGGGTGTTATTGATGAGTATGATATTTTGACTGGCATTGCTTGTTTAGAAAAAGTTTTAAAACAGTTGGGGCATAAATTTGAAATGGGTGCTGGTGTTGCCGCCGCGCAAAAAGTTTTTAATCCGTGAAAGGTTCTGTTATGAAAATTCTAGTCAGCGATAAACTCGCTAATGAAGGTTTAGAGATTTTAAGAGCAGTCAAAGAATTTCAAGTTGATCTTAAGACGGGTTTGAAACCCGACGAGCTAAAGGCGATTATTAAAGATTATGATGCTTTGATTGTGCGCAGTGAAACAAAGGTTACCGCCGAGATTTTAGAAGCCGCCGATAAGCTTAAAGTGATTGGCCGTGCAGGTGTGGGATTAGACAATGTGGATTTAGTCGCTGCGACAAAAAAAGGTGTTGTGGCGATGAATACACCCGCGGGCAATACGACTTCGACCGCGGAGCATACGATGAGTTTGATTTTAGCTTTGTCGAGGAATATTGCGCAAGCGTGTGCGACGATGAAGGCAGGCCGTTGGGATAGGTCCAAATTTGGCGGCGTTGAACTTTACGGGAAAACTTTAGGCATTGTCGGGCTTGGGCGTATTGGAGCGACTGTGGCTAATTTTGCTAAAAGCTTTGGGATGAAAATTATTGCGTTTGATCCTTTTTTGTCAAAAGAAGTGGCCGATAAAATTGGCGTTAAAGTCGTCGAACTTGAAGCGCTAATAAGAGAAAGTGATTATATCACGGTGCATATCCCGAAGAATGATGAGACCACAGATTTGATTTCCGATAAAGAATTTTCAATTATGAAAAAAACGGTGCGCGTTATCAACTGCGCTCGCGGCGGGATTATCAATGAAGCCGCTTTGGTTAAAGCTTTGGAAGAAAAAAGGATAGCAGGTTGCGCCCTAGACGTTTTTGATGTTGAGCCGTTGCCGGCTGATTCGCCACTTTTAAAATTTGATAATTGCATTACGACACCACATTTAGGGGCTTCGACTTCAGAGGCACAGATCAATGTCGCTATCGAAATTGCCGAAACGGTCAAGAACGCCCTTTTAGGACATGGGATTATGAATGCGGCTAATTTCCCGTCGTTAAGTGCAGAGGCATATAAAGTTTTGGCTCCGTATATCGACTTGGCTGAGCGTATTGGAAAATTTGCTGGGCAACTTGTCAATGGTCGTTTAAGTGCTATTAAAGTTACTTACAACGGAGAGGTGACCGAATATAAATCTGCGCCGCTGACGCTTTCTTTGGTCAAGGGGCTTTTGCTGCCGATTTTAGGGGAGACCGTTAATTCTATTAATGCTATTGATGTGGCGCGTGAGCGCGGTATTAATGTCATTGAAGTCCAATCGAATAAGGAAGAAGAGTTTGTTAATCTTCTTAACGTTGAGATTGTGACTGACAAAGAAACTTTTACCGTCTGGGGAACACTCTCAGCCAATCAACAGCCGCGCATTGTCCGGGTCAATCATGTTTATGTCGAAGCGATTCCAAAAGGCTACATGCTTTTTATAAATAACAATGATAAGCCGGGTATTGTCGGCGCGGTAGGCACAATTCTCGCTGAGAACAATGTCAATATTGCTAGCATTACTTTAGGTCGTGAAGCGGCCGGCAAACTTGCAGTGAGTGTTGTCAACGTTGACAGCGAAGTTTCATTCGTGGTTATTGAAAAAATTAAAAAAATGCCTAACATTTTATTTGTAAAGCTTATTAAGGTTTAAGGAAATCCATATGCCCAAAAATAAAAAGAAAATTATGAATGTGGTCGTCGTAGGTGCGCAGTGGGGAGATGAAGGCAAGGGAAAGCTTATCGATTTTCTTTCTCAAGATGTAGATATCACCGCGCGGTATCAAGGCGGCAATAACGCTGGACATACAGTAGTTGTCGGCGAGAAAGAATATGTCTTTCATCTTTTGCCGTCGGCGATTCTACATAAAAGAAAGATTTGTGTCATTGGCAATGGAGTCGTTGTTGATCCTAAAGCTTTGCTGGCTGAGATTAATGAACTTAAAGAAAAAGGAATTGATGTCAAGCCCCAACAGCTAAAAGTCTCTGGGCTTTGTCATGTTGTTATGCCGTATCATCGTGTCCTCGACGGATTGCGTGAGTCAGTGCGCAAAAATAAAATCGGTACAACCGGCCGTGGCATTGGCCCCTGTTATTCGGACAAGGTCGCTCGCTGTGGTATTCGGATGGTTGATTTGCTTAATCCGGGAATTTTAAAAGCAAAGTTGGAAGATAATCTAACAGAAAAAAATGAAATCTTTAGCAAGGTTTTTAAACAAAAAGATTTTAGTTTTGATGCGCTTTATACGGAATATCTTGAGTATGGAAAGTTACTTAAAGATTACGTTTGCGATACGGCCCTGTATTTAAATCGTGCTATTGATAAGAAAAAATCCGTGCTTTTTGAAGGGGCGCAAGGGACGTTTTTGGATATCGATTTTGGGACGTATCCGTTTGTAACTTCGTCGAGTACGATTGCTGGCGGAGTTTGTTCAGGAAGCGGAGTAGCTCCAACAAAGATTGACAAAATTTTGGCCGCCGTCAAAGCGTACACGACACGCGTCGGGGAGGGGCCTTTCCCGACGGAGTTTTCGGATAGTTTGGAAGATGAAATCCGCGCTAAGGGTAAGGAATTCGGTGCGACAACCGGCCGGCCTCGTCGCTGTGGTTGGTTTGACAGTGTTTTGGTTAATTATTCAGTCATGGTTAATGGCATTAGTGAATTGGCGATTATGAAGTTGGATGTTTTGGATGATTTAAAAGAAATAAAAATTTGTACAGCTTATGAGTATCAAGGAAAGCGTTTCAAAGACTTTCCAATGGATTTTGAAGTTTTAAGTAATGCTACACCGGTTTATGAAACTATCGCAGGCTGGGCTGCTCCGACGCGCGGTGTTACGAAATTTAAAAAATTGCCACTTAATGCACAGCGATATATTATTCGGTTAGAGAAACTTTTGGGCGTTGCTATCCGATATGTTTCAACAGGATCAAAGCGCAGTGAAACGATAATTCGTTATTGATGTATCCTGTTGATACAAAACATATTTTTGTTTTATGAACTTGACTTTGAATTTTAGCTATGTTAATTTGAAACAAACTTAAAGGAGGTAACACGATGCATAAATTGAAAACTGTATTCCCGTCCATTTTATTGATGACTTTGGTGACATTTACCCTCACCGGTTGCTCGGTTATTTTTCAGAGCGGTCGCCGTCAGGATATTGAAAAAATTGCTAATCTGCAGGATGAGAATCAACGTCTTGCCAATGAAAAATCTGAATTAGAACGTGCAAAAAATGAGTTAGAGAGCAGACTTCGCGGCGAAATCAATAACGATCAGGTTAAAGTTGAAATGGGCGATCGGGGTCTTGTTATCACCTTCTTAGCTGAAGTTCTTTTTGACTCTGGGAAAGCTAAACTCAAAGAAAATTCTTTAGAAACTTTATCTAAAGTTGCTGGTGTTCTTAATTCAACCGTTAAAGATTTGAATGTCGGGATTGAAGGGCATACTGATAATGTTCCGATTACAAAATCAAACTGGAAATCGAACTGGGAACTTTCCGCGGCGCGTGCTTTAAGTGTGCTTCACTATATGGTTGGCGATCAAGGTATTGATCCAAATCGCCTTTCAGCGACGGGGTATGGCGAGTATCATCCCGTGGCGGATAATTCTACCAGCCAAGGTCGTCAGAAGAATCGTCGTGTTGAAATTGTAATTATTCCAAAAGTAGTTAAACAGGCAGGATCTTTGCCAGCGCAAACGGAAAATTTGAAATAGCATTTGTAGTTTTTCGCGTGGAGAGAAGTTTTGAATAAAAATATTTTGCTCCCTAGTGTTATAGGCATCTCTGTCATAGGATGTGCAGTTGCGCTAAATGTGAATTTTGGTGCAATGAAACAAAGAATCAGCCTTGAGGTTTATAATCGTTTAGAGACTGAACGCAAGCTTGATATTGCGATAAAAAATTCTCAACGTTTGGATGAACAACTCAAAGATGCCAAGCGTAAGCTTCAAGGGATTGAAAACATTGTCAGTGAAGGACGGTCTGCTGAAAGTCAATTAAAGTCAACGATTGAAACGACTCTAAAAGAGAATGAAGATTTAAAGCAAACCGTTAAAAAATTGCAGGAAGATTTGGCCGCCAGTCAAAAGGCAGCTTCAGAGCGTGCGCAGGCAGTATCTGTCAGTCAACCTCCTGCGGTTACTAATTGATGGGGATATTCCAGATGTAAGTTTAAGGTATTTTTGCAGTGTTTAACCAATGGGGGATTTTAATCCCCCATTTTTTTGATTCTTTTATCATGACGGGTAATCCGCTTCCAGAACATGTTGCAATTATTATGGACGGCAATGGCCGCTGGGCCAAGGTGCGGGGTTTTCCGCGTTTTCGTGGGCATTGGGAGGGCGTTGACCGAGTTGAGGAAATTGCTCACGCTGCCAATAATATGGGCATTAAGTACGTCACCCTTTTTACTTTTTCGACGGAAAATTGGCGGCGACCGCAAGAAGAAGTTTCGATGTTAATGAAAACGGTTTGCACGGTTTTAGAAACTCGTATTGAAAAGTTATTGAAAGTTAACATACGCGTTATGTTCATCGGTAAACGCGAAGGCTTGTCGAAGGAAGTTGTGGCGAGCATTGATAAAGCTATTGCGTTGACAGCAAAAAATACGGGGCTCACACTTAATTTGGCTTTTAATTATGGTAGCCGAGTTGAGATTGTCGATGCCGTACAAAAAATTGCGACAGCCGTAAAAAATGGTGTTGTGGATGTCGCTCAAATTAGTGAAGAGACTTTTGCCCAGGCATTATATACTTGTGATATTCCGGATCCAGATCTGCTTATACGGACGTCTGGTGAGAAGAGGATTAGTAATTTTCTTTTGTGGCAGTTAGCTTACACTGAGATTTATTTTACTGAAAAGTTTTGGCCGGATTTTGGTGAAAAGGAATTTAATAAAGCAATAGTCGATTATCAAAAACGTGAAAGACGTTTTGGGAAGTCGACTGCGGTTGCAAAAACAGACGCGATATGACCAAAGATCGTTTTTTAAGTTCAGTTTTAATGATTGCATTGACCACAGCGGCGGTCATTTGGGGGTGGGTGTTTTTGCTGATGATTTTAGGGCTTATTGTCGGTGGGCTTTATGAATTTTTTCATATGATAAAGCGCAAAGGAATCCCGATTTATAGCTACTTCGGGATTTTTATTGGATGTTTGATTCCTTTGACGATTTATAGCCGTTTTGAATTGACCCGCAATTGGGAATTTCTTTTTATTGTTTTGGCTTTTTTGACAATTTTGCTTTTTCAATTTGCACGCAAAGACAATGCCAATGCCATCGTTGGAATATCGACAACAATGTTTGGCGTGTTTTACGTGTCATGGCTATTTTCATTTTTGATTCGTGTGCGCTTTCTTTTGCCGGGCTTTGAAGGAGTTAAGCTCGCCGCGTTTATTGTTATTATCACCAAAGCCGGAGACATTGGGGCTTTGTTAATTGGAAGCTTGTGGGGTAAGCATCCGCTTTTCCCTAGTATTAGTCCTAATAAATCTCTTGAGGGTTGTCTTGGCAGTTTTTGTTTTAGTATGAGTGCCGCGGTTTTATGCAATGGTTTGCTACCGCCGGGTCTGTTGCCGCTCTGGAAGGTGGCGCTTATGGGCGTTTTTTTTGGTGGTATTGGGCAGCTGGGAGACATTTGTGAATCACTTGTCAAACGGGATTGCAATTTAAAGGATTCTGGAAAATTTTTACCCGGCTTAGGCGGGGTTTTGGATATTATTGACAGTTTGCTCTTTACGGTGCCATTGTTTTATCTATATATGAGTTCGATTCTTCTAATGATGTAAATTCGACGATGGGGACTCTTAAGAAAAAAGTTGTTATTTTAGGATCGACGGGATCGATTGGGATTAATGCGCTTAAGGTGATCAGTCGTTTTTCGGATCGTTTTGAAGTTTTGGGTTTGTCCGCGGCGCACAATTGGAAGTTATTAGTCAAGCAGGCAAAAGTTTTTTCGCCGAAATATGTGGCGGTTAATCAAACGCATATTTCGGATTTAAAAGGAGCGTTGGGTGGCCATAAAGTAAAAGTTTTGGATGCTCTCGTTGATCTTTCATTTTTGGCGGCATTGCCGGACGTTGATATTGTTGTGATTGCGGTCAGTGGCCGGTGTGCTTTAGAACCATTTTTAAGTGCTGCTAAAGCAGGTAAGCAGATTGCACCGGCGAATAAGGAAGCTTTAGTTATTGCCGGCGAAATGATCGTGGCTGCAGCACGTAACTCTGGGGCGCGGATTATTCCTGTTGATAGCGAGCAAAGTGCGATTTTTCAGTGTTTGGAAGGCAAGAATAAATCAGATCTTACAAAAGTTTATTTGACGGCCTCCGGCGGGGCGCTTTACAATACGCCCGCTAAAGATTTTGATTTTTTGACGATTGCCGATATTCTTAAGCATCCTCGATGGCAAATGGGTAAAAAGATCACGGTTGATTCTGCGACGCTGATGAATAAAGGTTTTGAAGTTATGGAAGCTCAGCGGCTCTTTGATGTTGACATAAAGAAGATTGAAGTCGTTATTCATCCGCAGGCGATTATTCATTCGATGGTGGGTTTTGTGGATGGCTCTGTTTTAGCGCAATTGGGTGTGACGGATATGCGTTTGCCGATACAATATGCGCTAACGTATCCACAGCGTTTGGAAAGTGGGTTGCAAAAACTTGATTTTGCTCAACTTGGGCAATTAACTTTTACAAAACCAGATTATAAAAAGTTTCCGTGTTTAGATTTGGCTTTGCATGTGGCACGTCAACAGGGGACATTACCGACGGTGTTAAATGCGGCGGATGAAGAAGCGGTGGAAGCGTTTTTGAAAGGTCAAATTCGGTTTTCGCAGATTTTTAAAATTGTCGATAAAACCGTTGCGGCGCATAAGAATCAAAAGCGCATCACTTTAAAAGCGATTTGTGAAACGGATACTTGGGCGCGTATGAAAGCCAAAGAGTTGATTAATAAAATTAAACTAGCTTAACTAAAAGAGGTCCTATGAGTTTAATAATCTTTTTAGTTGTTTTGGGTATTTTGATTATTGTCCATGAATGGGGACATTATATTGCCGCGCGAAAACTTGGGATTACCGTCGAGCAGTTTTCGGTCGGGTTTGGTCCAAAACTTTTTTCATGGCAAGCTGATGGAACCGAGTTTATGGTTTGTGCGATACCTTTAGGCGGGTTTGTTAAGCTCGCTGGTGATGATCGCACCAAACTTAAAGGTGTTAAAGATGAGTTTTATTCGCAATCGGTAGGTCATCGCGCTTTGGTCATTGTGATGGGGCCGGTGATTAATATCATTTTTGCGTATCTTTGTTTTTATGTCGTTTTTATGACGGGTTTCCCCGTTACCTCACCGCGCATCGGTGTTGTCATGTCTGATTATCCGGCCAAAGAAGCGGGACTTATGGTTGGCGATACGGTAGTCCAGATTGATGAGAAAAGAATTACCAGTTGGGAAGATTTGCAGGAATATGTTTCAAAATCCGATGGGCATCCTCTCAAATTTAAAATTAATCGTGCGGGGCAAGAGATAGAAAAAATTGTTTCTCCCAAAACAAATGAAAGAAAAAATATTTTTGGTCAACAGCAAAAGATAAAAATTGTTGGTATTCAACCCGGCGACGATCCTAAAGAGGACGTTTTGCTTTTGCGTTTTGGGCCAATAGAGTCGCTGGGTAAGGCCGGCCTTGAAATTTATAAGTTGACGGTAATGACGTTTAAAGGACTTTATCATGTGATTGTTGGTTCTTTGCCGGCCAAAGATGCTTTTGCCGGGCCAATTAGGATTTTTGACATTATTAGTATAGCCGCCGAACGGGGAATAACGCATTTGCTGCTTATTATGGGAATTATCAGCGCTAATCTTGCGATTTTTAATCTTTTCCCCGTGCCAGTTCTTGACGGTGGGCATTTATTGTTTTTGGGAATTGAAAAACTCCGCAAGCGGCCTTTGTCATTAAAATTTGAGGAGAATTTGACAAAAGTTGGGCTTGGGCTTTTGTTGACGTTGATGGTTTTTGTTATTTTTAATGATATCAGTTCAATGGGGTGGTTTGAAAAGGTCCAAGAGTTTTTTCATCGTTAGTTTTTTTTAAAAGCGCAACGGCGAAAGGAAGGTATTCGATGGAATTAGAATACAATGATCTTAAGCAGATTGTTCATCAGTATTTGATTAAGAAAACAGATTTTCTTAAAGTCAAAGATAGTTTAAATGATGACCAATTGCGTGTCTTTGTTGATAAGGCATTGACAAGTCTTTGCGCAGAGGATCGGATTGATTTGCCGACATCGACGAGAATTTTGCTTATCCGTGAATTAGTGAGTGCCGTCGTCAGTTTAGGCCCTTTGCGACCGCTGATTGAAGACAAGACAATTACTGAAATTATGATCAATGGGGCTAATGCTGTTTATATACAGCGTGAGGGGAAAATTTTGTTGACGGATGTTAAATTTGCTTCTAATGAGCAATTGCTTCATACTATTCAGAAAATTTTGGCTGGCTCGGGTTCAAATCGTCGTGTTGACGAGTCGTCGCCTTATGTTGATTTTTCATTGCCCGATGGATCACGGGTTAATGTTCTTTTGCCGCCGTGTTCTTTGGTAGGGCCGGTTATGACGATTCGCAAATTTGCTGATATTCATACCGTCGAAGATTTGATGAAGCACGGGACATTAAGTAAAAAGATGATAACGTTTTTAATTGCTGCTATGAAGGCCAAATTAAATATTGTGTTTTGTGGTGCGACGGGTACTGGTAAAACGACGACATTAAATATTTTTTCGCATTATTTGCCTGAAGATGAACGGATTGTGACTATTGAAGACACGCCAGAGTTGCGTCTGTTGCAAAAACACGTTGTCTCTTTGCAGTCGAAGCCCGCAAACATAGAGGGTAAAGGGGCTATTACGATTCGAGATCTTTTTGTTAATTCTTTGCGTATGCGGCCTGACAGAATTATCATTGGTGAAATTCGTTCTGGTGAAATGCTCGATTTAATTGAGTCCATCGCTTCTGGACATTCGGGATCGCTGGCTATTGTTCACGCTGAATCTCCTGAAGATTGCATTAATCGTATGGTAACAATGATGCTTATGACGGGTATTCGCCTGAGTACGGAGGTTATCACAAAACATGTGGTGCGTGCCATTGATTTGCTTGTTCATATTGAGCTTTTCCCTGACGGGGTGCGCCGTATTACACACATGAGTGATTTTACTTTTGACGAAAAAACACAGGAAATGAAGCTTGAACATATTTTTGAATTTGTTCAGGATAAGGTAGATGATAATGGAAAAATTACAGGACATTGGGCTATGTCTGGACATAAACCTTCTTTTTATAACAAGTTTCTTAAAAAACATGTTGCTTTACCCGAGGGATTTTTTGATACAAAATCAGGAGAATAAAAATGTTTTGGTCTAAGTATTTTATTCCGACATTAAAAGAAGTTCCCGTCGGGACTGAAGCGGTCAGCCATCAGCTGTCCTTGCGGGCGGGATTAGTAAACATGCTAACCTCCGGCGTGTATTCTTATTTGCCATTAGGATTGCGTGTTTTAAATCGTATTGAAGAGATTATTCGTGAAGAAATGAATGCGATTGGCGCTTTGGAATTATTTTTGCCGGTTTTGCAGCCTATTGAATTATGGCAATCGACGGGCCGCGATAAAACTTTGGCAGAAATTATGATCAAGTTTGAAGATAAAAAGGGACGCACCTTGTGCTTAGGTCCCACGCATGAAGAGGTCATTACGGATTTGGTCAAAGCTTATGTCCAGTCGTATCGACAATTGCCGGTAACCCTTTATCAGATTCAAACAAAGTTCAGGGATGAAATGCGTACACGCTATGGCATTGTACGGGCCTGTGAATTTATTATGAAAGATGCCTATAGTTTTGACCGCGACTTGGATGGTTTAAAGAAAAATTATCAGCTGATGTATGACGCCTATGTGCGTATTTTTAAACGTTGCGGATTAAATGTTGTGATTGCGCAAGCCGATTCAGGAGCTATGGGCGGCGATGTTTCGCATGAGTTTCTTGTACCTGCGGCTATTGGCGAAGATGCTATTGTTCAATGCCCGGCTTGTGGTTTTGGCGGCGGCCTTAAAGCCGAGCAGGATCAGGATAAAGCTTGTCCTGCCTGCAAGGAAGGCAAACTTGTTAAAAAGGTGGCCATCGAATTAGGTCATGTTTTTCAATTGGGACTTAAATATAGCAGTGCGCAACAGGCGCTTTTTGTGGACGAGGATGGCAAACAAAAACCGATTGTCATGGGTTGTTATGGGATTGGTGTCAGCCGTTTGATTGCCGCAATTATTGAGACGAATAATGATTCTGGTGGGATTATTTGGCCCAAAGAAGTGGCGCCTTTTGACGTTGAAATTTTGCCGCTGCAAGTTACCGATCAAGAAACAATGGATTTGGCCAGGCAACTTTGTACGGATTTAGAAAAAGCTAATTTTTCTGTTCTCGTCGATGATCGCGATGAAACTGCTGGCCGAAAATTTAATGATGCCGATTTGATTGGTATTGGGTTTCGCATAACGATTGGCAAAAGAACGCTTAAAGAAGGTAGGGTTGAAATAAAAAATCGTCGCAGTGGTCAAACGTTGACAGTGCTCAAGGAAAATGTCGTCAAAGAGTTGGCGACTCTTTTGCAGAAGTGATTTATGCTGACCGATATTCAAGCTCAAGTCGAAAGCATTGTAACGCCGATGGTAACGGATTTTGGTTTAGAACTTGTTGAACTGAGCATCACGCAGCGCAATACGACGTATATGATTGAAGTTTTGGCGGATCGACCGCAAGGTGGAATCACATTAGAAGAATGTGTCAAGCTTAACAAAAAACTCGTCGAAGCTTTGGACTTGGTTGAGCTGTTGGCAGAAGATTATGAACTTGTGGTTGCCTCGCCGGGATTGGATCGTCTCTTAAAGAATCAAAAAGATTTTGCGCGGATGTTGGGCAAGCGTGTCAAAGTTCTTTTGACCGAAAAAGTCGATGGCAAAGGTGAATATTCGGGATTAGTTAAGCTGGCAGACGAGACAACGGTTTTAATTGCTCTTAGAAAAAAAGAAGTCAAAGTGCCGTACGATAAAATTTTGAAAGCGGTATTAGTTATATAAATGTAGTCTGGGTTTAACCCAAACCCAGTCGATACTAACGCAATTAAGGAAAGTTAAGAAAGGTAAAATTATGGATAATAATGAACTGATGACAATATTAGAACAATTAGAGCGGGACAAGGGCATTGACAAGGAAATTTTGATCAGTGCTGTTGAAGCCGCTGTTGCCTCTGCTGCGCGCAAAATTTTAAGTGTCGGCGAAGAAGAGGAAGTGAAGGTTGTTCTCAATCGAAAAACTGGAAAACTTAAAGCTTATGCCGGCGAGCATGAGATTCGCTCGAGTGAATTTGGCCGCATTGCCGCACAAACGGCCAAGCAGGTTGTGATTCAAAAAATCCGTGAAGCCGAAAAAGATGTTGTTTATACAGAATATCAAGCGCGCATTGGACAAATTATTAGCGGCAGCGTTTATCGTTTTGAAAAAGGCAATATCATTATTGACCTTGGAAAAACAGAAGGCTGTCTTTTGCGTACCGAGCAATCGCCAAAGGAAGAGTTTAAACAAGGTGATCGTGTTCGGGCGTATGTTTTAAATGCCAGTCGTGAAACCAAAGGCCCGCAGATTATTCTTTCGCGTGCGCATCCGAATTTTGTTAAGCGTTTGTTTGAGTTGGAAGTTCCGGAAATTTATGAAGGAATTGTCGAGATCAAATCGATTGCGCGTGCGGCTGGTGAGCGGACCAAGATTGCGGTTTATTCGAAAGACGATAAAGTCGATTGCGTAGGCGCCTGTGTTGGTATGCGCGGTTCGCGTGTTAAAAATATTGTCACCGAATTGCAAGGTGAGCGGATTGACATTGTTCGTTATTCGGAAGATGTTAAAGAATATATTCAGGCGGCACTTTCTCCGGCGGAAGTTTCTCAAATTCAAGTAAAGTCGGATGAAAAGAAAGCGAATCTCATTGTCGCCGAAGATCAATTGTCTTTGGCTATCGGTAAACGCGGGCAAAATGTGCGTTTGGCCAGCGAGTTGGTCGGTTGGGATTTGAATATTTTTACTGCAGAGCAATGGAAAAAACATTTGGATGAACTTTTAGGTGGTGCCGGACCAGCTAAAGATAAGCCGCAAGAAAAGGTTGAGGATGTCTCGGCGGTTGGGTTAGAAGATTTGCCTGGCGTAGGTGAAAAACTTCTTGAAGCTTTAAAGCAAGCTGGTTTCGATAGTCTTGAGAAGATCGCTGTGGCAAGTCTTGAAGAATTGACCGCTGTTAAAGGGTTAGGGGAAGCCAAGGCTCAAAAAGTCATCGGAAAAGCCAAAGGTTTGCTCAAAAAAGATTAATCCGTCTGAAGTTTTGCGTGATATGATAGGCAAACATAATTTTTAAACCATTTTATAGGTGACTATGTTAGTTTCAGAATTAGCCAAAGAATTTAATACAACGTCAGATATTGTTTTAGGAAAACTCAAAACTTTGCGGCTTAAAGCTGTGGACGCAAAACAAGATTTGAGCAAAGCTGTTGTTACTGTTTTGCGCAGTGAGCTGGTTAAAGATTTGAAAGCTGCGACGGCGGTGCGTGTGGCCGCTAAAGCGGCAAAGGTCAGTTCAAAGCAATCAGCGCTTAAAGTTATTGAGAAAGAGATTGAGAAAAAAGAACCGGAAGAACCGCCAAAGGCAAAAAAAACAGCAACCAAAAAAGGTTCTTCCAAAAAAGTTGAACCTGTTGAAGAACCTAAAAAAGAAGTTGTCGAAGAAAAACCAGTCGAGATTAAGGTTGTTCCACCAGTGGTCGTCCCGGAAGTTGTTATTCCTAAAGTTGAAATTCCTGTTGTTGTGCCACTGCCACCTAAAGTTGTCGTTGCCGCGCCTGTTGTCAAGCTTACTGCGGAAGAAGAAGCCAAAGGATTTGTTCCTCTTCGGCCATTGGTTAAAAAGAAGCGTCGTTTGCCTGCACGTGGGGAATCTTATCGGGGCGGTGAAGTTGCAGCAGCTGATGTTTTGCCGTCGGCAAGCGCGACGCAAGCACCGACTATGCCTGAGGCACCTAAAGAATTAAAGGAACTTGAAGTCCAATTACCGATTTCGGTTAAGGATTTTGCAGTTCGTATTCAAGAGAAGACCAGTGCTGTTTTAAAGAAGCTTATGGAAATGGGTGTATTGGCAAATATTAATCAAAATTTGAGTGAAGAAGTTGTGCGAACCTTAGCATTGGCTTTTGGGTTTTCGATCACCAAGATTAAAACCAAAGAAGAAAAGCTCATTGAAATTCACAAGGCCGAAGAAGAAGATCCCGCACTTTTGTCGGCTCGCGGGCCCGTCGTCACATTTATGGGCCATGTTGATCACGGAAAAACTTCTCTTTTGGATCGTATTCGTAAAAGTCGTTTAGCGGATAAAGAGCACGGCGGGATCACACAGCATATTGGCGCTTACTCGGTACAAGTTCCCAAAGGGCGTATTACTTTTTTGGACACTCCCGGCCATGAAGCTTTTACTGCGATGCGGGCGCGAGGCGCGCATATTACGGATATTGTTGTCATTGTTATTGCGGCGGATGAAGGGATTATGCCACAGACCGAGGAAGCGATTGACCATGCCCGTGCGGCTGGTGTTCCCATTGTCGTTGCTTTAAACAAAATTGATAAACGCAATGCGGATATTGACCGTGTTAAAAAACAACTTATGGAACATGATTTAAACCCGGAAGATTGGGGCGGTAAAACGATTGTTGTCGGTGTTTCGGCAGTAACTGGTGAGGGGATTGATAAGCTTTTGGAAATGATGTTTTTGGAATCCGAAATGCTCGAACTTCGCGCTAATAGCAAAAAGAAAGCTTCAGGAATTGTTGTCGAGGCGCATATGAGTCGCGGCAAGGGTTCTTTGGCGACTTTGATTGTCCAAAGCGGAACGATGCGTCAAAATGATATGATTGTCGTCGGGCCATATTATGGTCGCGTTAAAGCGATGTTTGATGATTATGAAAAACCGATTAGCGAAGCTGGGCCTTCGATGCCCGTTGAAATTTTGGGGTTGCCCGGCGTCCCTGATGCCGGCGAGATGTTTTATGTTGTTGAAAACGAAGAGCAGGCTCGCGAGATTACCTCCGTGCGCGTTGAGCAGTTAAAACATGAGCGCTTGCATGCGACAAGTAAGATTACTCTCGAGGATCTTTATACGCAGATTCAACAGGGCAAGGTCAAGGAACTTAACGTGATTTTGAAAGCTGACGTTCAAGGATCAGTTGAAGCGATTAAAGATTCTCTTAACAAAATTGCAACCGCGGAAGTTAAGGTCAATTTTATTCACACGGGCGTCGGCGATGTCAACGCGGCGGATGTTATTTTGGCTTTTGCATCCAACGCAATTATTATTGCTTTCCAAATTGGTATCGGCGTTAAGGCTGCACAGGAATTAGAAAAGCAACCCGTCGATGTTAGGCAGTACCGTATTATTTATGATGCTGTCAACGACGTTAAAAAAGCGATGGAAGGGCTCTTGGAGCCAAAGAAGCGTCGCAAGTTTGTCGCTCGTATTGAAGTGCGTCAAGTTTTTAAACTTAGCAAGGGTTACACGGTTGCTGGCTGTTATGTTTTAAAGGGCAAGATTAACCGCAAAGCTACCGTCGACGTCATGAGAAATGGTGAAGCGGTGCACACCGGAGCAGTCTCGGGCATCAAGCGTTTTAAGGATGATGTTAAGGAAGTCAATGAAGGTTATGAATGCGGGATTCTCTTGGAGAAGTTTGAGAAGTTTGAACCCGGCGATATCCTAGAAGCTTTTGAAACTGAATCGATAGCCAGAACGTTGTAATTGAATATTATGGTTTCGGATAACCATAATGCCGGACGTTGCGAGGACGAGCGGGCATGGTTCTCTCCGTAGGAGAGAGAGCGAGGACGAGCATCGAGCGCAAGCCCAGCCTCGCAGGGGATGGGCAAGCGATCTGGCGTTAGGTTATCCGAAACCTATATCGCACCTGTCAGATAACATAAATTAAAGAATACATTATGAGCAAAAGAATCTTTAGCGGCATGCGTCCGACGGGAAAGTTGCACTTAGGCCACTTGGTCGGCGCGCTTTCTAATTGGATTAAACTGCAAAAAGATTATCCTTGTATTTTTTCTATCGTTGACTGGCACGCCTATATGGGCGAGTATGAACAAAGTCACGGAATTAAAGAAAATATTCTTGATATGGCTGTCGACTGGATGGCCTGTGGTATTGATCCCGAAAAATCTATTCTTTTTGTTCAATCGCAAGTTCCCGAACATTTGGAACTTGCGATGGTTTTTGGTTGTATTACGCCTTTAGGTTGGTTGGAACGCAACCCGACGTACAAGGAACAGTTAAGAGAAATTACGACGCGCGATTTGCAGACCTTTGGATTTTTAGGTTATCCGGTTTTGCAAGCCGCGGATATTTTGCTTTATAAAGCTAATGCTGTTCCTATTGGCGAAGACCAGCTGCCGCATCTGGAGTTAACCCGTGAAATTTCTCGCCGGTTTAATTTTCTTTATGGCAAGGAAATTTTTCCGGACTGTGAAGCAATTTTGACACAAACGCCGCGACTGCTTGGTCTTGACGGACGCAAGATGAGCAAAAGCTACCAGAATGCCATTAATCTTTCAGATGCTCCTGAAATAATCAAAGCGCGTGTTAAGCAAATGTTTACGGATCCCAAGCGGGTTCGCTTGAGCGACGCAGGGCACCCAGAGGAATGTAATGTTTATAGCTATTATAAAGTTTTTGCCGACGACAAAAGTGCGGATGTTTATCAATGGTGTACGAAGGCAGAAAAAGGTTGTACGGATTGCAAGATGATTTTAAGCCAAGCGCTGACAAAAGAACTTTTGCCCATTGCAGAGAAGCGTCTTAAACTTTTGGAAAAGCCAGAGCGTATTGTTGAGATTTTAGAAGAAGGTCGCAAGAAAGCCAGCGCGATTGCCCGCCGAACACTCGCAGAAGTTAAGGAGGCGATTTTTAAATGAGTTATAAATTAAAGCTGGATATTTTTGAA
>CAZNNZ010000014.1:18927-21678 GCA_964574575.1 uncultured Planctomycetales bacterium | reverse complement strand
CGAATAGCGCCATAGAGGCGCCAAACAATTGAGCCGAAAAAGGGCTCAACTAAATGAGCTAAACTTTACTCGTGTTTTTCAATAGGAGCGTTGAATGGAATTTACAGCCGAAATCATCATTATCCTTGCCATGATTATTCTTAATGCAGTTTTTGCCGCCTATGAAATGGCCTTAGCTTCCATTACGCGCACCAAACTCACCTATTTAGTACAAACCAAAAAGAAAGGCTCCATTGAAGCTTTATTTATGAAAGACCGCATGGAAGCAAGCTTGGCCGTCGTGCAGCTGGGAATTACCTTAGTCGGAGCGATAGCGGCGGCCATTGGCGGCGCGGGCATCACACAACTGCTTAATCCCTATTTTGAAAAATATTTTAATCTCTCTACACAACTTTCGGAAATTGCCAGTTTAATTGTGCTCATCATCCCTTTGAGTATTTTTACCATCATTTTTGCAGAGCTAATCCCCAAAAGCTTTGCCCTCAAACACAATGAATGGGTCGTCTTAAAATTATCAACGATGATGAAATATTTCACAATTATCGCCTACCCTATTATTTCTACCATCGAAAATATTGTCAAAGCTTGCATGCGTTTTATCAGCCGAAAAACTCACGCCCCAATCTCCGCTAACGATACACAAAGCAGTTTGCACGAGCTGACCGCCGCACTGTCCGTAGCGCGAACAACGCGGCTTATCGATGCGCAACAGGAAAAAATCGTTTTGGCCGCCGCACAACTTTCCCTGCGTCCGATTAAAGATATTATGATCCCATCAGCAGACATCTGCATTATTCCGCAAAACAGCACACTCACAGATGCTCTGTTGCGCGCACATATGGACATGCATACCCGTTTTCCGGTTTGCGCCGCCGAAGATAATCTACAAACTGTTCAAGGATACGTTAATTTTAAGGACATTATGGCCGCGCTTAAAATCAATCCTGAAGACCCCACAATCAAAGGCATTATTCGGCCTCTGCCAAAATTTGCGGACAACACCCCAATTTCAAAAGTCCTTGAACGAATGATTCAGGAAAAACTTCACATTGGACTGGTTGAAGATGCGCAAGCAAATATCGTTGGAATGATTACACAGGAAGATATTATTGAAGAGCTCGTCGGAGATATTGAAGATGAATTTGACCGGCTCCCGCATCACATTTTGTCTTACGGCAATCAATGGTTAATCGGCGGAGCAGTCGCTATGTCAAGTGTTGCCAAAACCTTAGGCGTCGATTGGCCCGAGGATAAAAATTTAAAACTCGCCGACTGGTGTCAGAAGCAAGTGCCCTCTGCATTTAAAGGCGGGGAAGTCATCACCAGCCACGGCCTGCAAATTACCGTGCGAAAACTGCGTCGCAACAAAATCAGCGAAGCCTTCGTCACCAAAAGCCCCGACATAAATTAAACTTGCCCACCCTATAAGAATGTTGTAAACTCAACAATATCTACAGTGTTCTATTCAGCTCTTAATTTCAATTTACAATAATCCCGGATTTTGCAATAGCAAAATCCGCCCGCAGGGCCGCATGTCTCGACAAAGTCGAGATGTGCGGGGTTAATCCCGCCTTTTGCATTCATATTTTTGTGCAGAGGCTATATCGTCCAAAAACTGTTTTGAATGCAAAATTCGGGATAATATTTCTTAGCGTTTATGATGATTACATTGCATCAGAAAAAACTATCTTTTATCCATCAATTAATTGCCACGATGATTTTGCTGTGCTTTTTGGGCACGACCATCATTCCGCCGGCTTTCGCGCAAGAAATTTTTCTGCCAGCGCCGGGCACAATGGTCCATTTAAGTGATGCTTTTAACCCGCCGTTTCTCAAAGGGATTAAAATTTATCCCGACAATCCGTTTCGGCTTGATTTTATTCTCAATAACGGCAATTCGAACGATTCAGTTGAGCAAACACAATCCAAAGCTACTCGCTTGGTGAAATATTTTCTTACTGCTGTCACCGTTCCCGAAAACGACCTTTGGGTCAATCTCTCCCCTTACGAAAAAGACCGGATCGTCCCCCATGCTTTTGGGGTTACCGAAATGGGACGAGACCTATTAGCACAAGATTATCTTCTTAAACAAATCACCGCCTCTGTCATTTATCCTGAAGAAAAAATCGGCAAAGAATTCTGGGCCAAGGTTCATGCCGAGTCCCAAAAACGCTTTGGCGCAACCGATATCCCCATTGACACATTTAACAAAGTTTGGATTGTGCCAGAGAAAGCTGTGATTTACGAGAACAACGACGCCGCTTACGTTGTCGAAACGCATTTGAAGGTGATGTTGGAGGAAGATTATATGGCGATGGCTTCGTGCGGAGCGCTCAGCACTCCTTCGGACGTTGCGTCCTCAGTCGCCGGAGCTCCGTCGACGGCGAAAGCAATACAAAATAATGTTGGCCAAAATCCGCCTCGGCCGGATGGCCTCGGCATTCCTTCGGACATTTCGTCCTCAGTCATCCGCGAAGTCATCCTGCCCATCCTCGAAAAAGAAGTCAATGAAGGCAAAAATTTTGCGCAACTGCGGCAAATTTATCATTCGCTGATTTTAGCGATTTGGTTTAAAGATAAAATCCGACAAAGCATTTTTGGCCAAGCCTATGTTGACCACAACAAAATCAGCGGTGTCGATATCGCAGATAAAGCGGCCAAAGAAAAAATCTGGGCGCAATATGTCGAATCATTTAAAAAAGGCGCATACAACTATATTAAAGAGGAAGTCGATCCCTTAACGCAAGAAAC
>CAZNNZ010000014.1:5228-18917 GCA_964574575.1 uncultured Planctomycetales bacterium | reverse complement strand
TCCGGCGGGGCTGGGTTTGATCGAACACATAGCATTATTACTAAAATATCCTCTGCGCCAATTAAAGACGGTCAAAATAAAATCATGCAGGTAGAATTAGTGCCTAGCAATACCACGAAAGCCTCCTCCCCTTTGGACAGCGAGATTCCCCGAAACATTAGGGAAAGAATCGAAAGCAAAATAAGACACCTAGGCCAAGCAAATGCTGAAACTGATATAGGGAATAAAGAAGCCGGATTTTTAATTTTTGATAGTTTGGGCTTAAACTATCCTCCCGGGATTGCTCTCTCAACAAATTTAGCTTACACAATAGCTGTTTATTATGATTCGAAAATTGAGCTTCATATCGTTAAAGAAGCGTTAACAAAATCAGGAATTGATGTTCAGCAGGAAAGTTTTGCAGTCCGCAGCAATCCCAAACATTCCATGCCTGGAATTCTTAAAACAGTATCAGACACCACAAATTTAAAAAAAGCTATTACAGAGGTATTCTGGTCATCAAACAGCCCTGCTGCAAAGTCTTTCCAAAAAATGCACGGAATCAATGATCCTTATTATTCACCAATTATTATTCAGGTTTGGAAAAGTGGCAAAAAACGTGCGCGTGACCCCTTGTCGGGAGAATGGATTTACAACACTGATTATCAACAACAAAGGGCAAAAAACCCAAATCTCCCTTTTTATGGTGCTGGTGTTTTTTCAACGCGCAACCCCAACACCAATGACCCGGGTCTTTATGGCCGGTATGTCGAAAACGCGGACGGAGAGAATTTGATGACAAAAGGAGAGTCCGGCGAGGACATCCAGGATCTTGCCAAAACCGCACCAAATATTTACCGACAATTGCTTGCGGCTCGTTCTGCCATCGAAAGCAAAGTTGGCCCTCAGGAAGTTGAGTTTGTCGTCAACAACGGCAAAATTTATTTTTTGCAAACCCGCAATATCAATTTTACACCCCAGGCAGAAATTGCTTATATTCAGGAACAGTTGTCTTTAGGGAAAATCACCGAGGGTATAGCAATCCCAAAAATAGAAAAACTCCAGCAAAGTTTAAGTTCACGCAAAATTTTTAAAATCAAAGCTGATGCAGCCGTGCCTTTGCCCTTAGCGAAGGCTGAAGGTTCGACGCGGGGAGCTTTACAAGGACACTTGGTTTGGAATATCGCAAAAGCCCGTGAGCTGATGAGCCAAGGCAAGCCAATTATTTTTGCGGCCTCTTATTTTAATCAAAACGAAGTTCTCGACATTATTTTTAATTACCCGCACGCAGGCCTTATTACGAATTATGGGAATAATTCCTCGCATGAAGCTGTGTTAACCCGACTTGCTGGCATCCCATCGCTGATAAATTTAAAAAATGCTACTTTTCGAATTTCAGGTGACCAACAAGGCATTTTTTTGGAAAATGGGACTATTCTTACCCAAGAGGATTTAGTCGTGCTTGACGCTGACAATAATTCGCTTTTTATTACCCACAACGATGTTTTACAGGAAGATCCAAGTATCAGTGATGCAAGTTACGGGATTGATATTCCAGCTCTACGCAAAAAGTTCAACAACGATTATCTCGACGCAGATGGAAATTTAAAACCTGAATACACGATCAAGCGTTTAAAAGAATTAAATGATGCCGCATTTGTCCACTATGAAACAATTAAAAGGACAACTGATGCGAAAGCTGTTTTCATAGCCAATCTCGAAAAGCATTTTTTGCATGATTTATGGACCAAAGCGCAAGAATATGAATCGATCAATGAAGTCAGTTTAAATTCACCAGATATTTCCCCGCATATAAAGAATCTACTAAAAAATGATTGGTACTCTTGGAGTGCAGCAGATTTAGATTACTTATCACAAGTATACTCTGACCATCATTCACACTATAAAGAAATAAGTTTGATTGCAAAAGAAATACAAACATCAAATAGTGTTAATCTATATGACGCTAATTTTTCTCCTACATGGCATTATGGGATTACTTCTTTAGCAAGAGTAATTCTACTAAAAAAAATATTAAGGGCTATTTATCAAAAAATTCTTAGTTCTTATGTTGATAATAATCTGGGCGGTGAGAAATCTGTACAGGAGCGGCAATTATTGCTTACCATAGCGAGTGCTTTAAAAAGAAGTAGTGAAACTTTTAACCATGACATAAATTTCTTTCGGTCAAATTCTGGATCTAACGAGCGAATAAAATATATCAATGAAAATCAGGGATTTCTTTTATATGTGAGCAATACCAATTCAGATGAGGCCTTAGGAATTTTTAGAAAATATCTGCCTCAACTTGGTCCTGATGCAAGCTTTGAAAGCGCCGATGAGCAGGGGCTTCTACACTCACTTGTCAGGCAAGAATTCTATTCTGCAATCATTGTTCCTGCTGATACACCGTCCCAAATCCTAGAACAATTCAAAAACTTTAGGCGCGTTGATTTTAAAGAATATTTGAACATCCCGGTGACAATATTGCAAATCTACCCATTTGATCAACTTTCTTCTTTTGTCTTGTCATTTATTAGCAATTTAGATAAAAACTTCGATGAAACAGCCAGCAGCTCGTTAAATATACCTGACTTGAAACCATCCGCCCCCGGCGGGGTTGATTTGACGGGTGAGAAAATGCGCCGTCAATTGACAACGACCGGAAACAGTGTTGAATTTCAATTTACGCCAGAGATGATTGACCGCGTGCAAAACGCGCCCGGCTTTGTCCCGGTCATTATCAATATCCAACCGCTCTTGAGCTTACCAATGTTTTTGGGGTTGAAAGAAAACGAAAAGCTAGATGTCGCAACAATAAAAAAATAGTAAACATCAATTATCGGCTTCGATAATTTTTATACTCTTCCACGCACCGGTCCGATAACGCCAATAAGGCAAAGCCGCCATTGCCGTAAAAATGACGACCAAAATTACCCACCCTTGATAAGCGCTGACATGCAAAAAGTTTAGCGCAAAATACAAAACGACAAGTATCGTCCAGTGAATGCTCACGGAAATGACCATCGCCCAAAACGTATCGCCTGCCCCGCGCAAAGCGCCAATAAAAACAATCAAGAACACTTCCGCCATGACATAAACCGCAACGAGCTTAATCATCGAAACAGCTAAAGGATAAGCCGCGCTAAAAATATCATTTGCAATATCCGGTCTAAAAAAGTTCACAAGCCCGCCGGGAAAAAGAATAAAAATCGCAAGCATCAGAAATGAGTACAGCAAACCTAGCTTCAGTCCTGAACGCACCGCACGTTTCGCAATAGAAAGCTCACCAGCACCTTTGTAACGGCCGACAAGACTGGTCACACCAATTTCAATGCCAATAAGCGGGACAAACGTCACCATGTCCCAATTAAAAACAATGGTCAACGCCGTCGCTGTCACAGCGCCTTGTGCGTGAAAAAGAAAAATAATTCCCGAAAAAGCTAAAATATTAAGCGCAAACTCGATACCGGCAGGAGAACCAAAACGCAGCAATTTCATCATCAAATTACGATTAAAAGCAAAAGAATCCTTTATCCCAAATTCGCGCCTATTATTCTTGCCAAAATAAATCACCAGCAAAAACGCAAACGCGCTGGCTGACGCTAGTATCGTCCCCAAAGCCGTGCCTTTGATCCCCATTTTTGGAAAACCAAAGTTTCCAAAAATTAAACAGTAATTTAAAAAACAATTGACCATCATTGCAACAAACGACGCTAACATAACCGGACGCGTACGCCCGACGCCAGAAAAGAAACTACTTAAAGCATGCCGACCCAAACTAAAAATCGTGCCCAACATCAAAAGGTCAAAATATTCTTTTTGCAAAACAAACTGCTCAGAAGAAACCCCCATGCCTTTCATCCATTCAAGCGCATAAGACTTAACCAAAAGCAGAAACAGATAAGACGCGACAACAATAAAAAAAGATTGGGTCACAACTTTACTGCATTGAAATTTTTGTCCAGCGCCAAGATACTGTGCGGCTAAAGCAGTCACGTAACCAATTAAGCCTAAAAAAAACGACATCATAAAAAAATACGAAATCCCGCCCGCCATAGCCGCATTCATATGAACAGGACTAACCCGAGAAAGAAAGAGCCGATCCGTAAAAGTCATAACCGTGTCACAGGCAAAAGAAATGACCATAGGCAGAGCGATCATGACCATTTCCCAAATGCCGCCGGGCTTTTTTATTGAAGTTGCCATAATTTCTTTACAATCATTCCTTGTACTAAATGATTTGGAAATCCTTTTTAGGCTCAATTGTTTGGCGCCTCTATGGCGCAATTCGCCTTAAAAGAATTTCCAAATCATTTAAACTCAAATATCAACTTATTATTTGAACGGCACCCCTTCGTGCTTAAGAAGCGCTCGCTTGATCGCAGGGCCGCCAGAGTAGCCGCCAAGCTTTCCGTCGGAAGAAATCACACGGTGACAAGGAATGATAATACAAAAAGGATTTTTGCCGTTGGCACTGCCGACCGCACGAACAGCTTTGGGATTTTTAATTTCTTTGGCAATATCACGGTAAAATGCGGTTTGCCCAAAAGGAATCATTGACAAAGCTTGCCAAACTTTCTTTTGAAAAACCGTTCCACCATAATGAAGCTTAAGTGAAAACCGCTTTCGCTTTCCCGCAAAATATTCTTCCAACTGTTTAGCAGCGAGCGCCAAAATCTTTTCGGCGGGTTCTGTCACATCCAGCACATGAACCAACGGGATTTTTTGTTTATGAAAAAACACACCTTCTAAAGCCACCTGGGAAGCCACCAGATAAAGGGGCCCAACTTTTGATTTCATGAAATATTGAGTATGACCCATAAATTTACGCAAAATCTGTAAGGTCTTTAGGCGGGAAAGCGGCGCGCAAAGCATTGAGCACCGCAAAAACATCAATAATTTCTTGCGAAATCGCACCTGCCACCGGCGTCAAATGGCCAAAAGCCGCTAATACCATTCCCAGAACCGACAAAGCCATTCCGCCTAAAGCACTTTGCAGGGCAATTGACCGCATCCGTCGGCTGATATGCATAAGTTCATCAACTTTAGTCAGAGAACTTTCCATGATAACCGCACCGGCCGCCTCAGCGGTAATGTCGCTATTTTGGCCGAAAGCAATTCCCACCGTCGCGGCAGTCAGCGCGGGCGCATCATTGATGCCATCGCCTAAATACATCGTAGGACCCAGCTTTGTTTCCTGACGGACAATTTCAATCTTTTCCTCGGGACTTTTGCCGGCATGAATAATTTCAATGCCCACTTTGTCCGCCAAATATTTGACCTCGCTTTCGCGGTCACCAGAGACAATCATTACGCGATTGATTTTATGCTGAGGACTCAAATGGTCAATAAACGATTTGCCTTCCCGACGCGGCTCATCATGAAAACGAAAATGCGCCGCAAACTTATCATCCACAACCAGCACACATTCCAAACCGCTTAAGTGCAAAATATCTTTAAACCATGCCTCTTTACCCTGACTTATCAATTTTGCACGACTGGTTATAAGAACCGTATGTCCGTCGACAATTCCCTTTAATCCCTCGCCTGCCGCTTCACTGATTTGTTTGACTTCGATAAAGCCGACAGCGGCCTTTTGCCCTGCCTCGACAATCGCATGCGCCAAAGGATGTTTAGAAAACTGCTCCAAGCTGGCCGCATATTTTAAAACTTCTGTTTTTTCAAAACCATTAAAACAATTAACCTCTGTTACCGTCGGCCGGCCATAGGTCAACGTCCCGGTCTTGTCTAAAATAATTGTACGACAATTGTCAATTTGTTCTAAAATTGCCGGGTTTTTGATAATGATTCCTCGCCTAGCACTCAAAGAAATTGAGCCAATGACCGCAACCGGAATCGCAATAAGAAGAGGACATGGAGTCGCAATCACCAAAACCGACAAAAATCGCATCGGGTCATGACTTAAACCCCACGCCCCAGCCGCCAAAACAAGAGCCAACGGTGTATAAACAGCGCCCAATTGATCGCCCAGCCGTTGAATACTAGGACGTTTTTCCTCGGCGGCGCGCATGACTTCCATGATCTTGGCATAACGCGAATCTATGGCACGTTTGGTTGCCGTAATTGTCAGCGAAGCTTCGCCGTTAATCGCACCTGACAAGACATCTGAACCAACAACTTTGGAAATAATAAACGGCTCTCCCGTCAAATAGGATTCGTCCATTGCCCCGTGGCCTTCGCTGACCTTGCCGTCAACCGGACAAATTTCATGAGGGAAAATAACAAGTTGATCCCCAATCGAAATCTGGTCAATGGTAATATCAACAACGCCCTGTGCACTTTTGCGATGGGCTTTATTGGGCATACGCTTGGCTAAAGCTGCCAGCACCGACGAAGCACGGCGCACAGCAAAACTTTCCAATGCCGCTCCGCCGGAAAGCATAAGAACGACCAGACTCCCTGCCAAATATTCACCTAAACAAACAGAAGCTACGATAGAAATACCCGCTAACAGATCAGAGCCAAATTGACGTTTGAGTAATTTTAAAAAAAGATCCCAGACTAAAGGCACACCACCAACACCCAGAACAATCCACAGCGGCCAATAAACCTTTGGCGCAGAAAGTTTCAAACCAAAATGCAAAACCAAATACACGCCAATACCGGCTAGCGCCAAAAAAGCGATATAAATTTCTTTGTCGTATTTGAGTAATTTCTTAAATATTGGACTAATCACTTTAAAGCCTTTCTGGCAAAAAACATACCCACAAGCATCGCCGAAACAAAAACACCAGCATAAGGTAATCCTAACCCTAAGCCCACAATCACCGGGCCCGGACAAAATCCAGCCAAACCCCAGCCGACACCAAAAATCGCCGCCCCGGCAATCAAAGCAAAATCAATTTTATTTTTCTTGGGCAAATCAAAACATTCACAAAACAATGGCTTAGAACATCCCACCACACGAAACCCAATGGCCGCAACAAGCAAAGCCCCAGCCATAACAAAGGCCAGTGTCGGGTCAAATTCTCCAAACATATCCAAAAACCCAATCACCTTTTGCGGATTTGTCATGCCTGAAATAATAAGTCCCACCGACATGATAAGCCCACAGATAAAAGCAATGATAACAGTCATATTAACCTCCAAATAGATTCTTAATGGCCACCGTCAAAATCCCAACCGCCATAAAAACCAAAGTTGCAACTATCGAGCGCTTGGAAAACCTTGCGATTCCGCAAATCCCATGACCGCTCGTGCAGCCATTGCCCAAAACCGTCCCAAACCCGACGAGCAAACCAGCTATTATCAAAACTCCGATATTAGCCTTAACAACAGCAACAACAGGAAATTTGAGTTGATAAAAAAATCCACCCAAGATAAGACCAAAAACAAAAGCCAAACGCCACAAAAAGTCTTTATCAGGCTTGCCCAATAATCTAGAAGCTATTCCGCTAACACCCATAATGCGACCATTAAACCAAAAAAGCAAAACAGCCGCGCTGCCAATAAGCATTCCTCCCAAGAATCCATTAAGATACGCACTATTCATATACAATCCTTATGCTTTGTTAAAAAAAAATCTGACCTGTAAAAGTTAAGTTGTTACGCTTTTGATAATCACTCTCCTTTTTTATTTTTGTCATTTCATGGTTTTCAAGGACAAGACATAAGCCGTTGCGCCAACGGCGATACACAACATAAGAATTCTTCCTAATAAATTATGAACAAAAAATATCGACGTAAACAGTATGCCAGACCATTGCAGGACAATCAAAAAGACCTTAACGTGCATTTTGATCCCGTTATTTTCATGGTAGGCCTTGATCTGGGGACCAACCCATTTATTTTCCATCAGCAAATTATGAAATTTTGGAGAACTTTTTGAAAAACAAACCGATGCGATAATAAAGAAAGGAATGCTGGGCATAACCGGCATAAAAAAGCCAATAATCCCTAAAACCACAAACAAAAATCCTACACTCATTAATGCAATTCTTTTAATCTGTTTCATTGTAATTTCACCAAAGCCCCTTTTTGTTTAACAGCCTTCCAAATCTCAACGGCCCATAATGGGAAAGAAGAAACAATCAAAACAAAAACCCAATCAAATATTCCCAAAGCTTCTGTCTTAAAAACCTTCTGGCAGAAAGGCAGATAAACAACAGCCATCTGCAAAACAAAAGAAATCCCCGTCGCCATTATAAGTTTTTTGTTGGTCAATATCCCCAATTTAAATAAAGACTCCGTTGTACTGCGGCAATTAAACGCGTGAAACAACTGTGAACAAGCCAGCACAATAAACGCTGCCGTACGCGCACGGGTAATACCTTCTTTTTCGATGTAAAGAACAAAAACAAAAGCTAAAAGCGTACAAAACGCAATAAACGCCCCCTGGACTAATATTGCAACGGCACTGTCTTTGGTAATCACTTTTTCATCCGCCGCACGAGGCAAACGTTTCATAATCTGCGGATCAATCGGATCAACACCCAAAGCCAAGGCGGGCAAACCATCGGTGACCAAATTGACCCAAAGGATATGAATCGGCAAAAGCGGCGCCGGAAAACCAACCAAAGACGCAATAAACATCACAAGAATTTCGCCAGCATTACAAGAAAGCAAATACCGAATAAACTTTTTGATATTGTCATAAATCCCCCGACCCTCTTCAACGGCCGAAACAATTGAGGCGAAGTTGTCGTCAGTAACAATCATATCCGCCACTTCTTTAGTGACATCCGTGCCCGTGATGCCCATCGCCACCCCAATATCCGCTTCCTTAACCGCCGGGGCATCATTAACACCATCACCAGTCATTGCCACAATATCCCCGTGTTTGCGCCATGCGCGCACAACCCTAAGCTTATGTTCCGGCGAAACTCGCGCATAAACCGAAATATTTTTAACCTGTTTAAACAACTGCTCATCATCAAGCTGATCTAACTCCTCGCCGCTTAAAGCTAAAGAATTTTCGCCAAAAAATCCCAGAGCTTTGGCAATCGCAACGGCTGTATTTTTATGGTCGCCTGTAATCATGACGGTTTTAATTCCGGCGGCCTTACATTGTTTCATGGCCTCTTTGACTTCTTCCCGAGGAGGATCAATCATCGCGATCAAACCCGCAAAGGTCAACTGTGTTTCAGTCAACTTCGCATCAAACTTTTCGCCGGCTTTATCCAAATCTCTAAAAGCAATCGCCAAAACGCGCATCGCCTGACTAGCTAATTGATCGTTGACTTTTGCAATATGAAGTCTATCTTCGTTCGTTAACTTACGGACATTACCGTTTTCAAAAATATTAATACAATCCGCGATAAGAACATCCGGTGCGCCTTTAACAAAAGCACGTGTCGCTAGGCCAGCCTTGCGAATCACCGTCATTTTCTTACGCTCAGAGTCAAAGGGAATCTCATCAACAAAGAGAAATTCTGTTTCTGCTTTCTCTTTAATAATACCTGCCTTGCCCGCCGCCGTTAATAGAGCTCCTTCTGTCGGATCACCCACAACTTTATAAACATCCGCCTGATTAACCAACTGCGCCCCATTACACAACACTGCAGAACGTAAAATATTTTGCAAATCCAAATCCTCACTGCTTTTAATACGCTTGCCGCCAACTAAAAAGTCCCCTATGGGAGAATACCCAATGCCGGTGACTTCAAAAGTTTTTCCACCCGCAAAAATTCTCTGCACGGTCATTTCGTTTTTAGTAAGTGTGCCAGTTTTGTCCGAACAAATAACCGTTGCACACCCTAAGGTTTCAACCGACGGCAATTTACGAATAAGCGCATTGCGCTTGACCATACGATGAACGCCTAAAGCCAAAGCAATGGTGACAACCGCCGGTAAACCTTCGGGAATTGCCGCAACTGCCAAACTCACCGACGTTAAAAAGACATCTACAATTCTTCCGCCGCGCAGCCAACCTAAAACAAAAACCATCGCGACCATTACAAAACACAAATACACAATCCATTTGCCAAACTCTTCTAATTTTTTTTGCAGTGGAGTTGTCTCATGGATAACGGCCTGCACCATGCCGGCAATTTTTCCCAATTCGGTTTGCATGCCCGTATAAACAATCATTGCGCGAGCTTTACCAAAAGCAACCGAGGTGCCCATATAAACCATATTTGCACGATCAGCCAGAGGAATATCTTTTTCTTCTAAAGCATAAATGGTTTTGACTACCGGCGTTGACTCGCCTGTCAAACTGGCTTCTTGCACACCAAAATTTGAGCTGACCCAAATCAAACGGCTATCGGCAGGGATACTGTCACCTGCCTCAATTTCGATAACATCGCCGGGAACTAAGTTGCCCGAAGGGATGATTTTAAGTTTTGCATCACGGATAACTTTAGCCGAAGGATTGGATAATTTGCGCAGTGCGGCCAAAGACTTTTCGGCACGATATTCTTGAACAAACCCCAGAATAGCATTGATGACCACAATCCCGAGAATCGCAAACGCATCAATCCATTCCTGTAAAAACCCCGAAACACAAGCCGCACCAATTAAAACCCAAACGATAAAATCCTTAAACTGTCCTAAAAAAAGCGCTAAAGGACTGATGCCTTTTTGCTCTGTCAATTGATTTGCACCAACTTCCAAGAGAATCTTTTGAGCTAAAGTTTCGCTTAGACCGTTTTTTAAATCACTGCCCAGATCCTTTGCAACAGCTTCTATCGTTAAACTATAAAATCTTTTTTGGGTCATTTTAAAACAAGCTCCTTGAGATTTTTTTAACCCGGCTTTTGCATTAGCCAAAGCTCCTGCGAGGCCAAGCAAAATCCGGGTTATTTGTCCAACCCGATATGAACAATCAACTGCTCAGCGCTATTAACATCATTAGGATAACTGACAACCTGAAAACTGATCTTGATTTGTTCTTTAAAAAATTCATTATTTAACATATTCTGATTAATAAAATGCTGAATGCGTTCGGCAACCAAAAAAGCATCTTTTTTATCCAAAAACACTGTCACAAAAAATGTGTACCCGCAACGGACCACGCGATCAGATTCCTGACGCAAGGATTTCCATATCCAGCCTTCGAAACAATGAAGGAATGAAACAATCTGATCTTGACTCTGCGCCAAAATTTCTTTGTTATCAATGCTAATAGCCAAAAGGGACAAAGGTAAGGATTGTGCAAGCGCCTTATTGACAGTTTCATCAATAACTTGCTTAGCATACTTTTTACTGGAAAACTTTGGCAAAGAAAAATTAATGGTGGTTCCTTGACCGAGCTTACTTTCCACCCATACTTCTCCGCCGTGCAAATGAATAATCTCTTTACAAATCGATAACCCTAAACCTGTGCCGTGCGGACCAGATCCAGACTGACGCCCGAATTGTTCAAAGCGGTGAAAAACTTTTTTCATATCTTCTTCTGAAATCCCACAACCGGTATCCCTAACCCAAAAATTAATCGTATCAATCTCTTCAACAAACCCGACGGCAATACTTCCTGTTTGAGTAAACTTTAAAGAATTCCCAATAAAATTTGTAAAAACCTGCGTGATCCGGCCGGAATCGATTTCAATTTTAATAGGCCCACTGGGACACTCGAGTTTTAATGCGAGCCCTTTTTCTGCAACTCGTGACTCAAAAGACAAAGCCACATCATTTATCAACCCCACAACATCAATATATTCTTTATTTAACCGCACTTTTTTTGCTTCGAGCTTAGAGATGTCTAAAAGGTCATTGATAATCGCCATCAGCCGGTCACAAGATCTATTGACCATCAAAAGTGAGCGTTGTTGTTTTTCAGCCACAGGTCCTAATATCCCGTCTAAAACTTGACTGACCCCTTCCTTAATAATAGCCAAGGGCGTACGCAACTCATGGGAAACCGTCGAGACAAAATTGCTTTTAAGCTCATCAAGCTTACGCAACTCTTCATTCTTTTGTAACAGCTCATCATAGAGTCTGCTTTTTTCAACAATGACCGAAAATTCACCAGCAATCTGCACAAAAAGATCTAAGTGAACGTTCTGATAAGTATTTTTTTGCATACTCGAAAAAAACATAAATCCAATCGGTTTACCCAAAACGATCAAAGGACAAGTCAAGCTCGAACGAATCCCTTCGGCAAAAACCTTCTGCGTTGACTCGGACTCTGGATGCTCCTTAAGATATTCTTCCAAATCATTAAGAATACGCGGCTGACCGGTTTTAATAATTTTTTGTAAACTGCTGTTTTCTAAAGATGCACTGTAACCTTTACCTAAAATCATCACTGCGGCTCTGCTCTTAGCCCAATGCGCACGCACCTTTTTGCCATTTTGTTCAATGAGTGAAAAACCGATACGATCATACGGAATAAATTCACTAAAATGATCAAACGCATAATTTAGAACTTCGTCTAAAACCATGCCCTTATTAATTTTTTGGGTAATAACCGAAACAATCCGAATTTCTTCAAACTTCTTTCTAACAAAACCTGCTAAATCTATGAGATTTTTACTGAGCTCAGCGATTTGATCATCCCCATCAGTGGAAATATCAATGTTAAAATTTCCGTTCTTTAACGTTTGTGTAGTTTCGATCAATTTCGCAATTCGCTCATCGGCCATAAACGTATTCTCCTGTAATTATTAAATAACGCAGGTAATCCTGCCTAAAAAATCCCTCAAGAAATTTCTCCAAAAGCTTTTTTCGAATCTTAAAATAGCCAAATACTAAAATACCGCCAATGAATGCACTGTAATAATACGTTAATATACCTCACAAAGCAAGAAGACATTCCCTACAAAATCTCCCAAAAAATTATTGCTTGCAAGAAAATGCAATTATTGATAAGCTCTGCCAGTTGAAAACGCAAATTTAATGTAAAAAATATATGGAGGACTCAAATGAGCAGGCCATCTGTCGGCAAAGGAAAATCACAAAATAAAAATTTGATCCAATGGGTTGAAGAAGTAGCGGCTCTGACTATGCCCGATCGCATTCATTGGTGCGACGGCAGTCAAGAAGAAACAGATACCCTTTTAAAGGAAATGGTCGCATCCGGTATGGCGACTAAACTCAACGAAAAACTGCGGCCCAACAGCTTTTTGTTCCGCTCTGATCCAACCGACGTAGCTCGCATGGAAAACCGCACCTTTATTTGTTCCAAAAACCCAGATGATGCCGGGCCAACGAACAACTGGATGAATCCTACACAAATGCGCGCCGAGCTTAATGACGTTTTTAAGGGCTCGATGAAGGGCCGCACAATGTATGTCATCGCCTTTAGCATGGGCCCTATCGGTTCGCCGATTTCTCATATCGGAGTCGAGTTGACAGATTCTCCGTATGTCGTCGTCAATATGCGTATCATGACCCGCATCGGACAAGGAGTCCTTAATTTAATTGACAAAAATGACACCGCCTTCGTGCCTTGCATTCACAGCGTCGGGCATCCTCTGGAACAAGGCCAAAAAGATTTGTCTTGGCCGTGCAATAAAGAAAAAAAATATATCGTCCATTTTCCCGAAACCCGCGAGATTTGGTCTTTCGGCAGCGGCTACGGCGGAAACGCGCTTTTGGGTAAAAAATGCTTTGCACTGCGCATCGCTTCCTGCATGGCTCGTGACGAAAATTGGATGGCAGAACACATGCTTATCTTAGGCGTTGAAGATCCCAAAGGCCAAAAAACTTATGTAGCGGCCGCTTTTCCCAGCGCCTGCGGCAAAACAAATTTTGCGATGCTTATTCCGCCAAAAAACTTTCGCGACAAGGGCTGGAAAGTCTGGA
>CAZNNZ010000014.1:2994-5218 GCA_964574575.1 uncultured Planctomycetales bacterium | reverse complement strand
GTCGGTGACGATATCGCCTGGATTAAACCCGGCGCAGACGGAAAACTTTATGCGATTAACCCCGAAGCCGGTTATTTTGGCGTAGCTCCGGGGACTTCCGAAAAATCAAATCCCAACGCTATTATTTCCTGTTCGAAAAACAGCATCTTTACCAACTGCGCTTTGACGCCCGAAGGAGACGTGTGGTGGGAAGAAATGACCCCGACACCGCCAGCCAAAGCCATTGACTGGACCGGCCAAGAATGGACGCCCGGATGCGGACGATTAGCCGCACACGCTAACGCACGTTTTACCGCGCCAGCCTCCCAATGCCCGACGATTGACCCGGCGTGGGAAGATCCCAAAGGTGTGCCGATTAGCGCATTTATTTTTGGCGGCCGGCGTGCCAGCGACGTACCTCTGGTCTTTCAAGCGTTTAATTGGTCACACGGTGTTTATCTAGGCGCAACCATGGGTTCCGAAATGACGGCCGCGGCAATTGGCGGCGCAGGACAGCTTCGCATCGATCCTTTTGCGATGATTCCTTTCTGCGGTTATCATATGGGCGCTTATTTCCAACATTGGCTGAAAATGGGCAAATTAACGACGTCTGCTCCACGTATTTTTCACGTCAATTGGTTTCGCAAAAGCACCGAGGGCAAATTCCTCTGGCCAGGCTTTGGCGAAAATATGCGCATCCTCAAATGGATTGTTGACCGTTCCAATGGTCGCGCGATGTCACAAGAAACACCGTTAGGTTGGGTGCCGCGTTACGAAGACATCGACTGGGAAGGTGTTAACTTTACGAAAGAACAATGGAATGAAGTTATGAGCATCGATCGTAAGAAATGGAAAGAAGTTCTATCGCTTCAACACGAAGAGAGTTTCCTTAAGCTCTATGATCATCTGCCCAAAGAACTCATTTGCGAACGCGAACTACTTATCTCGCGGTTGTAATCCCTCTGCAAAATACAAAACCCGCTGTGCGGCCTAAAAACCGCCAGCGGGAATTTTTTTATTAATTGAGTTATCCCAAATTTTGTAACTGCGCCCAGAGTTTCTTAACCGCTAATTCTTTGGCTTTCGCTTCAACCTCAACCGTTATATTCAAATTTCGCCAACAATCAGGAAAATCTTTAATATTAATATAGTCGTGATGCCATCGGGGATTACTGTTAGCTTTTGTCTCTTTAGGACTGGAAATATGAAACAGCGGTTCTCTGTCCCACGTTTTTAAAGCCTGCGCTGTTACTGCTTCGACGCTAAGATTATCTGGTAAACACCGATGGTGATGGACATCGTAAACAAACGCAACAGCATGTTTCTTACAGAATGGCAGAAGATCTGCCGGCGTATAACTGCAGTCATCGTTTTCAAAAGTCAATCGCATGCGAATCCGTTGATTTAACCTGTCCAACGCACGTGCAACCCGATCTAAAGCAGACCTTTTGTCACCATAAACGCCTCCGGCGTGAATATTGATAACATCCGCCCCGACCCATTGACTGACTTGAGCTTGATAATCCAGCTCTTCAATAGATTTTTTTGTAATCATCAGGTCTGGAGAACTCAAAAGAATAAACTGATCCGGATGAAACGTTAACCTCACATTAAGCTCTTGAGCTCTTTTTTTACAAACAGCAAATGCCTTCTGGATTTCTTTAGCATCCGCAAGAGAATCGACGCTATATTTCAAGTCAGGGTGAGTTTTTAAGGGAAGGATTTGACTGTTGATACGAAAACTGCCGATATTATTTTTGCCACAATACTCAATAGCCTCGACAAGAGACAAAGCATTGCGCAAACACAGCTGTGATATTTTATTGGATCGTTCTAAAGAACTCAAAGCGCCCGTGTAGCGTGCCGTCGCAGTATAAAAACGAATCGTTTCTTGTTGAAACTTACAGCATAATCCTAAACGTATCATGTTTTACTTAGAATACTTTAGGTTAAGAAAATATATCGGCAAATAATAGGTCAGCATCCACTCAAACTGCCAAACCTGCCAAGCTCCAGAATAAGGATGATACGACCAAAGCATATCAGACATGCTAGAAAAGAATGATTCAATACTCGGCATCCCGACAAAAATAGCAATAGGAATTTGCAATCCTGAAGTTATAAGGAAATACTTTAGTCGATCAGGCCAAGTTTTAAGCAAAAGACCGCCCGCCAAAGACATTATCAACGAACAAATAATAATCGGCGCCGGCGAGCTTTCAAACAATCCGCCCGAGAATAAAAA
>CAZNNZ010000014.1:0-2984 GCA_964574575.1 uncultured Planctomycetales bacterium | reverse complement strand
AAGGCTGATCATTAAACAAAATAAAATAAGTTACTAGATCAATAACAATAAAAATAAGATAGCGCCATACAAAATTAGCCTGCCCAAGGATTCGACTATTTAAAATTAGAATCAATGCAAAAGCGATGCTAACCAAATGACCATGGCGTCTATCCAAATCAGGCGCAAGAATATAAACGCATACCAGCGAAAAAATTAATAATAACCCATTAAAGTTTACGCGCTTACTCATCAGCCACCTCTTTGGATTTTCGGCTGTCTTTTTGACCCAAGAGTTTCAATTTTGCTTGTTTATCGACGGGATTCTCTCCAACCCAAATCGAAAAAAACGCTTTGGCAAAATCATTGCCCGGGACAACTCCTTTAAGCTCTCCATTGAGCTCAACTTCTGATCCTCTGCCGGGAGCATAGGTCACCGCAATTTGATCTCCGGACTTAATATCAGGATAATAGGAATTAATTTGATCGATCTGCGGCATTAAAGCCGTCAATTGTTCCGGAGTATAATTCTGTTTAATCCCCTTAATTGTCGCTCGGTCTAACTCTACTTTTGGAATATTGACATGATAATTGACTTCAAGCCGTTTGGGAATATCAGAGAGCACCTCTTGAGATTGATATCCCTTAGCAATATATAAATCCACAGTAACAACTCGAAACGTTAAAAACTTCTTAAGCGCTGATCCCAATAAAACCATACTTTTATTGTCCAAACTACTTCTTATAGATTGTACTTTATTAGCAGCCAAGACAACCGGCTGAAAAAACATCAAAAGAATAACGACTAAATATAATTTTTTCATAATTGTACAAGTGATAAATTATTCGGCCTTGTAAAAACCACCTGTGCTACGGAAATATTGCGCGTTTTAAAAGCCGCTTCACAATAAGACAAATAATAATTCCACTTCCTAATAAATGCGCCATCAAATCCTTGAGCACTGATCTGACCTAAATTTTTATTGAAATTATCACGCCAAATTGCCAGAGTCTGTACATAATCAGCAGTTATATCCTCAAAATGATATAAATTCAGATCTCCTGTTTGATTAATCACCTTATGAATAATCGCCAAGGATGGCAAAAGACTGCCGGGGAAAATATGCTTTTGTATCCAATCGATATTCTTTCGAAAAGACTCATAACGATTATCCGGCGAGAGTATAATTTGCAAAGCCAATATGCCATCTTTCTTAAGAAGCTCATGACATTGGCTAAAATAAGCCTCATAATATTCATGCCCAACGGCCTCTAGCATCTCGATCGAAACAATCTTATCAAATTTGCCCCGGATATTACGGTAATCCTTTAACTCAATAGTGATCTTATCACTCAATCTCTCGTCGGCAATCCGGCGCAAAGCATAGTTGTATTGTTGTTGTGAAACCGTAACCGTCGTCACCCGGCAACCAAAATTCTTAGCCGCGTAAATCGCAAAACCTCCCCATCCGCTGCCAATTTCTAAAACATGGTCTGTTTCTTGAAGACGCAACTTTTGGCATAATTGTTCATATTTTTGATACTGGGCTTGTTCCAAAGACTCAGCAGAATCTTTAAAATAGGCCGACGAGTACGTCATCGAAGGATCAAGAAATACTCGATAAAATTCATTGCCCAGATCATAATGAGCGCTAATATTTTTGCGGCTTCCCAACAGTGAATTTTTTCTAAAGAATGAAATCATATTATTACAAATCTTTAAGAAATTAACTGGCGAACGCTTCTTTTTATCAGACATCAAAGTCGGATGGTTATCGACATTGGCTATCATCCACTCAATCACTTTTGCAATGTCATCCGTTTCCCAATCTCCGTCAACATACGACTCACCAAATCCGACATCTCCAAACAAGACGCATTTCTTAAAAAAATTATTGCTCTTAACGCGGATAATTGCAGATACACCACCTTGACCCTTACCGTAGGTTAACATTTCCCCGTCGGGCAAAGTCATCGTCAACGTTCCAACATGCATCGGGGAAAAAACATAATTGATAAGTCTTTGGTAAATATTTAACTTAATTTTAGATGCGGATTTTTTCCGAATCATTATTTCATTTGTTCCAAGCACGGAAAACCTCCTTCTGGCAATGAGGATTACTTATTTTTTCTTCATAAGGTATTTTTTTTAGCCAGAGCAATAAAGCATGCCAGTGAATAAGCACAATAACCTTTAAGGTAATCAAAGGGAATTTAAAACTCATCCACAATAAATTTTTGTTTGTTAATTGTTTTTTGTCGCCGATCATGCTGGTCAAAAGTATTTTTTGACTATTGCGCGAAGTATCGATACAAATATTTAACCTCTCCCTGGGAATCATCAATTTGAAATCCAGCGTATCATCTAATTTTGTAAACGGGGATATGTAATAAAATTTTGTCTGGCTGTCTTTAAATTTATTTCCCTCGATATCTTCATTCCCAAGAAAAAACATTTTTAATTCCCCAAACGTATTGCCAATCTCGGGGACCACACAAACCGGATTATTCGCACTATCAAAACAATAATAGAAAGAAACCGGATTAAAAACATAACCGAAAGTACGCAAATAAGTCAAAAGCATTATCCGCCCGCCGTTTAAATCAATCCCCTTGCCCTTAAGATAAAATAAAATATTTTCTTTAAGAGAACTCTGCTGACTGCTCCAATGGTCAGAATCATAAAATGAATAGGCATTAAACTTATTGCGACTCAAAAGAAAAATTTTCCCTGAAAGCTCATCGATTTCGTCTAAGTCTAAATAAAATGAAAAGAATCCGTACCTAAACTTATGTTCTTTGGGCACAAGCCGATGGTGCATAATCTCTGTTTCGTAAAGACACGAGTTCATAAGCCAAACCCTTTGTACCCGATCGGATATTCTCCCAAAATAGCTTTCACGACTTCTATGCCGGAAGTTAAAGCATCTTCGTGAAAACCATACTTAAAATAACCTCCGCAAAAATAAAGAAGACCGTTTTTGTTGAATTGCGCCAATTTCTTT
>CAZNNZ010000013.1:1246-21795 GCA_964574575.1 uncultured Planctomycetales bacterium | reverse complement strand
GATTGGGCTATTGTTTTTCATACCAAGCGTTGGACGAATATGTTTTGTTTCTTTGCTGGTATTGCGCGGCGTACAGGATATTGTGACAAAAAATACGGGTTTCTTTTAAACGATCCTGTTGTGGACGATAGGGAAGCTGGCATTAAGCATGAGGCCCAATCAAACTTTTTTTTACGCAAATTGAAAACTTGCCTCCATAGACCTAAAACCCCTTTATTCCTTCCTGCGCGGTCATGAATAATAATGTCGTCAATATCGGGATTACCATGCACCAAATCACTGGTCGATGGAGCAACCATCATCGTTATCCGAGCGTCAGGGAAATTTTTGCGTAAAGCCCTAACCGCAGCAGTGGTCAAAACCACATCCCCAATGCGATCCGTACGAACAACCAAAATATTTAACGGTTTAGCGCTTTTGATTTGCATCAAAAATCTCCGGTAAAAACTTTTCTAAAACCAAAACCGCATCCTCAAAACTTATCGCGACAATACAATTATGTTTTACGGCTTTTTGATCAGCTCGACAAGCTAAACAAGCTATGTTTTTTCGAATCACACAAGTTTTCAAACTCCACGGGCCATATTTTTTAGGATCTGTTGGGCCAAAAAATGCGGCAACCGGAACATTCAAATAACTGGCCAAATGCATAGGCGCGCTATCATTAACAATCGCTAACCGAGACACAGACAGCAAATGCCCCACCTGCGGCAACGTAAGCTTCCCCGTCAAGTCCAACGATTTATTTTTCATTAACCCCTTTATTTTTGAAACAATGGCCACATCATTTTCATCGCCGACAAAAACAATATTTACAGAATATTTTTCAACCAAATAATCTGCCAGCTTTGCAAAACCATCTTGCCGCCAACGTTTATTTTCGGCCCGCGAGCCGGGAGCAAATACAACAATCTTATGCCTGCCTTCTTTATAAGCTAAAAACTCCTCAACAATTTTCCTGTCGGCATCTGAAATAAAAAGTGAACTTCTTTTCGACGGGTCTAACGAAAAATCATGCACACGCCGCAAGCGCGCCAAATGCTGTTCTCTCATATGCAACCCTGCGGGTCGGACAAGCATGAGCGGTGTTTTATGTTTCGCAAAAATCAAAAAGGGAATGGCTGTATTGCGCAAATCAACAACCAAATCATACTGCACAGCAATTAGCGAGCGCATCCATTTTAACAGCGCCGCAAACGATTGATTTTTATGATAAACCCAAACCCTTGAGAATTGAGGATTCCCGACAACGAGCGACCCGCCTTTGGGCCCAACAATCAAATCCATCTGCGCTTGCGGAAAATCACGTTTTAAAATGTCAATGACAGGAAAAGTTAAAATAATATCGCCGATATTACTCAAAGAGATAACAAGAATTTTTTTTATTTGCCCCGGATTTAACATTTTGTCTTTTCCAAAATCCTTTGCACACTTTCAACAACTTCTTTGACGCTCAGCGCTTTCATACACACATTGTCAGGGCAAGCCGCATAATAACAAGACGCACGGTTGCACCCGACATCTTTGTGAAAAATAATGCTCTCTGCTAACCCCCGCGGTCCAGTCGTCAAAGGTGTCGTCGGGCCATAAAGGCCAATGATATTTTTACTAACACAACTGGCGATATGCAAAGGCCCCGAATCCGCACTAATAACCAGTGTGGCTTTTTCCAATAAAGCGATCAGCTGATGCAAACTCGTTTGACCAGCTAAAACAATAGGTTTAACGCTCGACAGGCGCGCAATATCATTGGCCCATGCGATTTCTTTGGGCCCTTCCGAAATGACAACTTTAAGTTTCAACTCCGACATTAAAATACGGATCAACTCTGCCCAATTTTCTTTCCTCCAACGTTTAAGTGCCCAATTGCCGCTGGTATGCACCACAACAAAAGATTCGTTAGGAAACACTCCCTGACCGGCTAAAATTTTAACAATCTCTTCTCTATCCTCTGATAAAACACGCAAATGCGACGATCGGTCTGCAATTGTCAATCCAAAAGCTCCCAGTAAATTCAAATAAATATCACTCTTATGAACATCATCGCCCAGCGGTTTAATAGCGTGCGTTAAAATTTTTTCTTTATTCTTGCCCGCATAACCAACGCGCACCGCAATGCCCGCTAAAAACATCAGAAAAGCCCGAGACCAAGAACCGTGCAATAAAAAAACCGCATCAAAGTTTTGCCGACGGATTTCTTGAACAATCCCGAATTTTCTCCAAAAGCTGCGATCTTTTTCTTTCTCATCGTAAACAATGATCTGGTCAATCTCAGGGACGCATTGCAAAATCTCTTTAACCGACGGCCAAGCCAAACAACAAATATGTGCCTGCGGATAATGCGCACGCAAAGTTTTAAAAACAGGGATTGAGAAAATCACATCCCCTAGCCAATTGACATTAACGACAAGAATACGCTCAAGTTCAGGTACAGAGACTTTCATTTTTTCTCAATAACCTTCTCGTACATTTGTAAAGTTTTGGCCGCCGTCATTTCAGAAGAAAAATTTTCTTGGATAAATTTACGCGCCTGCGATCCAATACGATGCGCAAAGTCAGGATCCTTCAAGAATCGGATAATCGCTAACGCTAAAGCTGTTGAATCTTTTGGCTCAACTAAAAGACCCGTTTTCTCATGAAAGACAAACGAAGGAATGCCACCGATATTCGACGCCACAATGGGCAAACCGGCCGCTTGCGCTTCCATGCCCGAGAGACCAAAACCCTCGTCGGTCGAAGGCATAACATAAACATCAAAAAGCGGCAAAATAGCCCCGCTGGGATTAAAAACAGAAGCAAATCTCACATGCTCATTAATCCCCAAATTAGCAGTTTGCGCTTGCAACTGAGCCTTCATTTTTCCTTCGCCGGCAAGAAACAATAATACATTTGGGAACTCTTTAATAATACGCGGCATAGCGTCTATAAGCACATTGTGGCCCTTAATGTCCGCAAGACGGGAAACCATGCCAATAATCGGGCTGTGGGTAATATTAAATTTCATCCGGATTTTTTGCCGACCAATATCATCAACCGGCACAAAAGACTCCAGATCAATACCATTATTTATTAAAAAAACTTCTCTCTCTGGGATTTTAAAATCATTGATCAAATGATCTTTAACCGGCGGGCTGATCGCAGCCACCGCTTTTCCCCAGCACGGAAAAGTTCTTCTAAACCAATGCGTTTTATAAAATCCATGGCACGTCGAAACATAAGGCACACCAGAAAAAAAACTTAAAGCCTGCCCTAAAAACTGAGTCACGCGCGTATGCGAATGAATAATCGTAATTTGATTTTCACGGATTAAACGGATTAAACGCGGGACATCGCAATACATACGCGGGCTAAGCTCCGACTTTGTACGAACCGCCGCTTTCACCAAAGTCACGCCCTGCTCTATAAATTCGCCTTGACGCGCCCCACCCGAAGAAACCAAAAACACCTGATGTCCTTTAGCAACATATTGACGACAAAGCGCGAAAAGATAAGTCGTAATCCCGCCGACATTAAGATGCGTTGCAATTAAAAGAATTTTCATAAAGCGATTAATTGATAAATCTGTGCGGCGATTTCTTCAGGCGTAATATCGCGCATACACACATGTGTTTTGACTTTACATTGCGTACTATAACACGGCGAGCACGCTGGTTTTCTTTCCATGACAATTGCCGTTTTAGCCGGTGGCATATGCCGGGAAGAAGCGGTCGGACCAAAAAGCGCAATGACAGCAACTCTCATAGCTGCCGCAATATGCAGTGGCGCTGAATCCGGAGAAATGAAAACCTTGCAATGCTTAATAACAACGGCCAGTTCCATCAAATCTGTTTTTCCAACAAGAATAACGGGTTTCGTTTTTGTCAGCGTCAAAAGCTGTTTGGTCAATTCTTTATCTTTGTCGATACCGGTAATAATTACGCGAATATTTTTTGCCGCCAAAATATCACAAAGCCGCGCAATATATTCGACCGGCCAATTTTTTGTCGCCCAACGCTCTGAAGCAGCAATATTAATCCCGACAACATTCGTATTGGGCCCAACCCATTCAGACTCCAAAAGCCGCAGGGCATTTTGTGTTTCTTTAATCGAAGGCCATAGTTCCAGCAAATTATCTTTCGAATAGGTTAAACCCAGCTGACTAAGAATCTGGTACTGATGCTCGACAGGCGGCAAATTATTATTAATCGTTTTAACAGGATGCGTCAAAAGAAAACCAAAACGGCCGCGTTTAAAACCAAGACTTTCTTTAGGAAAACTTAAAAAAGCCAAAAAATGACTACGTGTGTTATTTTGCAGATCAATAACCTTATCAAATTTATATTGTAATAACTTGCGGCCTAACTGCCAAAAGCGCTTAATCCCTCGGTCACGATTCTTAAAATCCACAACGATCAATTCATCAATATACGGGCAGCGCTGCAAAATTCTGCGCGATGCCTCTCCAACTAAAACACAAATCCGTGCATTGGGAAATTTTTGGCGAAGCGCTTTTAAAGATGCTGTAATCAAAATGACATCGCCTACTGAACTAATCTTGATCACTAAAATACGCAAAGATTGCAACAACTCCTCATAAACCTTAATCGTGCTATCAGCCATATAACGCAGCGTAAATTTACTTTCTAATTTTTGCCGTGCATTAACAACCAATTGCCGGGCAAACTTTCTATCCGACAAAATCCGCAGACACGCATCAGCAATTGCCTGACTATCCTTTGGAAGAACTAAAAGACCCGTTTGCTCATGATCAATAATTTCGACAACGCCACCGACGGATGTAGCGATCACAGGAACACCAACCGCCTGCGCCTCAAGAATAACCCGGCCAAAAGCTTCAGGCACAATTGAAGACATCACCAAAAGATCTGTTTTAGCTAAAAGTTGTGGCACATCCTGACGTGTTCCTAAAAACTCAACGCAATCCACAAGCCCTAAACGCTTGACCAAAACCTGCAATTCTTCACGATACGTTTCCTTGCCCACCGGCGCATCCCCGATAATCCAAACTTTAACGTACGACATTTTTCGTAAAACTTGCGCCATAGCCCGCAAAAAATAAATATGTCCTTTTAAAGGCGTCAATCTTCCGACAATCGAAATAACAGGATGCGCTTTCTCAACTTTATCATCGCGACTAATGTTAAAACGTTGCAAATCAACACTGCGAGGAATACAACGGACATTTTCCGCCGAGACTTTAAAGTCATCAACCATATGCCGTCCAATTACCTGGCTGGGAACAATAATCAACTTGCTCCATCCCATAATCGCACTAAAAAGATGCTGCGAATAATATCCATGGCACGTTGTCAAAAACTCGGCAGGAGTTTTTCGACAAGCAAAAAAAGCAATCCACGCCGGCACGCGAGAACGCGCATGCACAATATCAATTTTTTCGGTAAGAATAATGTCGCGCAGAGATTTAATACAACTTAAAACACTAAAAAGAGATTTCTTATGAACCGGCAGTGTGTAATGCGTAACGCCAGCTATCGCAAGCTCCTTGACCAAAGGCCCACCGTTGGAAACCACAACAGCGTGATGACCCTTTTCTTGCAAATATTTCGCAAAATCAACCGTTCCGGTTTCAACCCCTCCGACACGAAGTTCGGGCAATATTTGCAGTACTCTCATAGAGCTACTCTCAATTTAAAAATGTTATTTCAAGTTTTCTAAATTTATATTATTTTACGCAAAGTTTCGAGAATAACCAGATTGTCATCCAACTGCTTTGTCTGGACTTTGTTCTTAATCAATTTGTAAATAGAATCTTTCATATATTTAACATCCGACAATAAAAGATACCCCTGATTACCCAATCCTTCAAGAAAACGGCCATGCTTGGTTTTTTCAAACGCAAGACCGCTGCGATGTTCAACAAAGAAAGCTGCTACTTTCTTCCCAGCACTTAGAGCCTCTGAAACCATCGAAATGCTTTCCCCTGAAACCACAATAACGTCAGCCAATCCTAAAATCCCCCCAACTGCTTGAGGAACATTTTCACGATTGGCTAAAACCAAAAATTTGCACCGATTGTATTTGCTTAACTGGCGCAAAACCAAATTTTCAACTCTTGTAGAAGTCCGACGCGATGTCGTCAAAAGAATATCCGCTTTCATCTCTTCTGCTATTTCCATCAATTGATGGATAAGAACAAGGATCTTTTGTTCACTTAAAATAAATTCCGCAGTGTCCCCGCCTAAAAGCACTCCAATCTTGAGATTATCTCCACTCTTAAGATGTGAAAAACGTTTTAAGAGTTCCTGCGTCTGATGCGCTAAATAATTCGGTGTAACTAAATTCGGCGCACCTTCTGTCGCAACGACATTGATTGGCCAACATTTACGACGAGTCGTATCATGCCGCGGCAAAATCACTAAATTAAAATTACGAAAATTTACCATTCCCGGTTTAAGAATAGCGATATTTTTTGCCTTATACTCCCGCGCTAAAAGAAAATTAACAGGCGCAACTGACGAACCGCAAGAAACAATAAAATCCGGTTTAATCGACATCAGTTGTGCAAAAGAATCTGGTATTAGGCACAAACGCAATAACCACACGCGACCATAATGCTTAAAAATATTGGAAAACCAAGCTACAAAAGCAAAAAACCCCGCAAAGAATTTATTTTTAAAATTTACCTGCAGAATTGGCAATTCAGCAACAATCCCACGCTCGCCAAGTACCGTTTTTAAATGCCCTGCCACAGCCTCAGATTGACGTAAATGCCCAGCCTTCCCGTCGGTAATAATACCAACCTCTGCCTGTTTAGAATATTTCCAAATTTTATAAAACCACATATATTCTGCAGGAGCTTCGCAAATACATTTTTCCATCATCGCAACAACAGTAGTTAAATTTGTTTTTAAATCAAGCTGTTCATTGCCCGTTGCAACCAAAGTCAGAGGTTTTTGAACAACCAATCGATGATACGGCCCCTGACGACGAGTAATACTGACAAAACAAATGGGCACCCCAAACTTTTGACTAATACGAATTGCACCCGACGACATACTCGCTTGTTTTCCAAAGAAAGGAACAAGCACCCCATCCTTGCCGCCTTGATCAACAACCAAAGAAACAATTTCATTGTTTTTCAAACTTTTAAGAACTGTACGGGTCCCCATACCACGCTCAATGACCGACGAGCCGCCACTACGGCGAAATGTATCCAACAATTTTGCCAAACGCAAATTTTTGGTTTGTGCTTTCACTAAAACTTTATAGGGATACCCGGCGGTCGCACCAATTATATTGGCCATTTCCCAAGAGCCGGAATGCAGCGCAAAAACAATAACGCCTTTCCCGCCCTTGATGGCTTGATCAATATGTTCACGACCTTCTACTTGAACAAATTCACGAAACTTTGCCGTGTCCAATAAAGGGAATCGAAATAATTCGATAAGATTCTGACCATAATTGACAAAAGTCTGTTTTGCGATTGCCCTAATCTCTTGAGAAGTTTTTGTTTTAGCAAAAGCAATCCGCAAATTTGAATAAACGATGTCCCGGTGTTTGTCATCTAAATAATACGCACACTGTCCTAAGAATTTTCCAAACCGTAGAGAAATTCCAACAGGCAAAATCTGGACAAAAACGCCAAAAGCCTTAACGACCCAATAAATAATCAATTCGCTCAAAAACTTCATCTTTACCCTTAACTAATTCGATTTCAATTTTTAAAACCCAACAACGAAAAGAACCAAAAGCTTCTTTAAACTGCAAGATCTTGACGGCATCTTTTGCGGTGGTCACAAAATCCTGGACACCCAAATTGCGAGCTTGCTCAACGAACATTTGAATATCGTCAACACTGTATATGTAATGGTCATAAAAAACAAAATTCCTTTCAATCCCTGTGCCAATCCTGCGCAGACTTTCAGCAAAACTGTAGGGATCACCAATACTACAAAAACTCACAACCTTTCGTCCACGTAAATTTTCAAACGGCTCTTCTCGGCCTGAAAAAAGTTCCCCTAACGCTTGCGGCGCATGAACGGCCCAAGCGATAATACACCCCCGATTAATGCCCTTTATTTGATTCTCAAGTTTTTGCACAAGCGTTTGATTAAAATCCGACTTTGTCAGCACAATAATCTGCGCACGTTTCAAAGCATTCAACGGTTCGCGCAAAATACCGCGAGGAATGAGTGCACCATTTCCAAACGGATTTGTCGAGTCGATTAAAACAATATCCAACTGACGCATGACTTTTCGATGTTGAAAACCATCATCGAGAATAAACGCATCCACCGAATGATTTGCCAATATTTTTTGGCTGCTTTGGCGGCGATCTGCGCCTATGCCAACAATAACATCCGGAATATATTCTCTAATCATCGCAGCTTCATCGCTTTGTGCAGAATCATATAAACTTTTTTTCATATAGCCGCGCGTCAAAATAGCAGGCTTAATGCCCCGAGAGGACAAATGCTCTGCGATTAAAATAACAAACGGTGTCTTGCCAACCCCACCCCAAGTAATATTGCCGACGCTAATAACAATCCGGCTAAGGTCCACACTGCGCAAAATCCCAGTTGTATAAAGAAAATTTCTTACCGCGACAAGCGCACGATAAAACACCGACAAAATAAGCAAAATGAATTTTAACACACTGGCAATTATCCCTGCCTGCTGGTCTGTTATTACTCGATAAAAATAGTCGCGCAAGACCATCTCCACGTTAAATTATCTTTTATCCAAAACCTTCTTAAGGGTTATATTCTTGAATATTAGGATTGCCCAGATTTCTTCTACCTAAAATCCGGGCTTATCCTAAATGATCTTAAGGATTACATTTTTGAATATTAGGATTGCCCAGATTTCTTCTACCTAAAATCCGGGCTTATTTTACACGAAAATAAAAAACCTGCTATTAGGATTATTATTAATGTACGAGATATTATTGTGGCTTGTGAAAATGTTTTTCGGCGAGGATTTTAAAAAGAATTTTTTCAGTACCCAAGGTTGCCCCCTGATTCTTAACAACCGTACGTAAAGCGCGTTCTCCCAATTGATTTCGCAACTGCACAGATTCGAGAAGTTTAGTTAAAGCATCCAGCAATTGACCAGCCTCTTGAATCTGGATAATCGCCCGCGCATCCAAAAAAATATCCGTAATCTCGCCAAAATTCTGCATATTGGGCCCAACAATAATCGGCTTTGCAAAAAATGCCGGCTCGATAATATTTTGTCCGCCAAAACCTGTCAAACTTTTTCCTACAAAAACAACAGTCGCTAAATTATAAAACGCCTTTAAATGTCCAATCGTATCGACAACTAAAACATTAAAATCTTTTTTTTCTAAATTGCCACCAGAAAATCTCGCCGCGGTAAAACCACTGTCTTTGACAAGGTCACAAACTTCTTTGACGCGCTCAATATGCCGCGGAGCAATGACCAAGGACAAAGAAGGAAATTGAATTTTCAATTTCTTAAAAACATCCAACACGATTTTTTCTTCACCTGGATGCGTGCTACCCGCAACCCACACAAGAGCATCCTCTTTAAAACCAATGTTCGACATATCAATATTTTCACCACAAGAAACATCGTCAAATTTCATACTTCCTAAAACAATAACATTCTTGACTAAAGCACCTAATGCAATAATACGATCCGCGTCAGCAACACTTTGCATACAAAAAGCCCGAAAAGACCTGACCGCATTGCTAAACAAAAATTGAAACCGACGGTAACGATTAAAAGACTGTTCTGAAATACGCCCATTGACCATAAGCAGAGGGACATCTTTTTTGGCCAAAGCTGTCAAAAGATTAGGCCAAATTTCAGTCTCGACAATTATAAAAATTTCTGAACGTATCGTTTTAATAAAACGTCGGACAACCCACCCTAAATCCAGCGGCGCAAAAATAACAATATCTTCTTTTTTAAATCGCTTGCAGGCTAAAGCGTAGCCTGTAGGGGTTACCGTTGAAATTACAATTTGATACTCAGGGTGACTTAAGCGGACTTTCTCAACAAGCCCCAGAATTGCCAAAACCTCGCCGACGCTTACGGCATGAAACCAAATATTGGGCTTTTGCGAAAACCGATATTTTAATTCTTCACCAAAAATAGCAAAACGCTGTTTAAACCCGCCATGCAGTTTTCCTCTAACCAGCAAAACCGGCAAATAAAATATAAACGCTAGGAAATATACAATATCGTAAACTATCATCATAAATTAATAACAGCGGGGGCTGTGATTGCATTGTTTTGCCCGCAGGCGGCAGGGGTTCCCCACGGGGGGATGGGTGCCGCCGAGGACAAAACTATGCGAGCACAGACAGAACCCGCTAAAAATATTTTCAAAAATCCTTTACGCATGTGGGTGAGCCTTATCATAAACACTTTTTAACCGCTCTGTCGTAACATGCGTATAAATCTGTGTGGTTGATAAATTCGCATGCCCCAACAATTCCTGCACACTGCGCAAATCCGCCCCGCGATTAAGAAGATGCGTTGCAAACGAATGACGAACAACGTGCGGAGAAACTTTCATCTTGACACTCGTCAAAAGCAAATGCTTGTTAATAATATTGCGGATACTGCGATCCGTCAAACGCGCCCCATTCTTATTTAAAAAAATCGCACGCGTTGGTCTTTCTTCGTTCACAGGCCGCATAGCCAAATAATTACGGATCTCTTTAAGCGCCTGATCTCCCACCGGAACAATCCGCTCCTTTTTTCCCTTGCCCATCACCTTAACAACATTGCCGATAAAATCAATATGCTCAACGTTAAGTCCAACCAATTCGCTGACACGCAGGCCGCTACTATAGAGTGTTTCAAAAATTGCACGATCACGTTGACCAGCAGTTTTTAAAAGCTCTGGCGCTTCGATTAATTGCGTCATCTCGAGTTCGGAAAGAAAATGCGGGAGTATTTTGTCTAATTTCGGCGTCATCAAAAGCACTGCGGGATTTTCCTTAAGATAACCCTCGCGTACGAGAAATTTAAAAAAACTTCGTATCGACGAGAGTTTGCGAGCGAGTGTGCGCGGCTTAAATTGGTTAGACCGAAGCTGTGCTAAAAACCGCCTAAAATCATTATACTCAACTTTCTCCAGAGGCTTCTCTTCAATAAAATCGACAAAGTTAATCAAATCAAGCTTGTAATTAAGAATCGTGTGCGCAGAGTAATTCTTTTCAATTTCAAGAAAAGAAAGAAATTTTTCAATATACCGATTCATGGAGAACTTTCAAAATGAAGCATTATTCCGATTTTGGCGGCGTCGGATTTTCTGGTAAAGCATTGGCCGTAAAAGTGCAAGCCGGATACTTGCTGCAACCAAAGAATGCCCGGCCGCTTTTTCCGCGCCGCCGGACAAGTTCGCCGGCGCAATTCTCCTGCGGACATTTGACCCCAGTTGTAATTGGTTTGGCAAACTTGCACGTCGGAAAAGTCGAACAACTTAAAAACTTTCCGCGGCGTCCCCACTTAACAACCATTTGCTGTCCACATTCGGGACACTTTTCGTCGATAAATTCATGCGTCTTCTCAATAGTGGCCATAGCATGATCGAGTTCTTTCTTAAATGGCCCATAAAATTCTTTTAAAAGATTGGCATACTTAAGCTCACCTTCTTCAATCAAATCCAAGCGCTCTTCCATACCCGCTGTAAACCCAATATCCATGACCGTCGGGAAATATTCAACCAACAGATCACAAATCCGCATCCCTAAATCTGTCGCACTAAAATATCCGCGTTCACGCAAAACATAATTACGCGCAACAATCGTAGAAATAATCGACGCATACGTGCTGGGCCGACCGATTCCCTCTTCTTCCAAAGTTTTAACCAAAGTCGCTTCCGAAAAACGTGGCGGCGGCTTGGTAAAATGCTGACTAGGTTTAACATCAACGAGCTTAAGAATATCTTGTTTGATATACGGCGAAAGATCCACCTTACCCTCTTCATCTTTAGCGGCAAGATCCAACGTCAAAAAACCATCAAAAATCAATGTTGAACCAGATGCCGAAAAAAGAAAGCGACCGGCAGTAATTTCAACGCGTTTATTGCGATAAACAGCCGGCATCATCTGCGAGCTAACAAAACGTCGCCAAATAAGCGCATAAAGCTTAAATTGGTCTTCATCTAAATATTGCTCAATATCTTTAGGATTTTTTAAAACATCCGCCGGACGAATGGCCTCATGCGCTTCTTGTGCAGTTTTTTTTGACTTATAACGATTGGCCGTTTCGGGAAGATATTTTTGACCATATTCTTTTTTAATAAAATCGCGCACAGCATTAAGCGCCTCATTAGAAATATTGACTGAATCCGTACGCATATACGTAATCAACCCAACGGGATCGCCTTTGCCCAATTCAATACCTTCGTAAAGTTCCTGCGCAATTTTCATTGTGCGATTAGCGTTAAACCCAAGTTTGTTAAAAGCCTCCTGTTGCAACGTCGAAGTTATAAACGGCGCGGCGGGATTGCGCTTAACATCTTTTTCGATCACATCCGAAACGACAAACGTTTCTTTTTTTATCTCTTGGACAATATTTTCAGAAGCATTTCTTTCTTTGAGTTCAAACTTTTCATTATCCACCTTTTCAAGATTGGCAGTGAGAATCTCGGGACATCCGTTTTTTTGTAAATCAACCGCAATGAGCCAATATTCCTGTGGAACAAAATTTTTAATCGCCCGTTCACGATCAACAATAAGACGAAGAGCAACTGATTGGACCCGCCCGGCGCTTAAACGTGAACCGACCTTTTTCCACAATAAAGGACTAATCATATAGCCGACGATGCGATCCAAAACACGACGAGCCATTTGAGACTGGATTTTTTTGGCATCAAACTCACGCGGATGTTCAAAAGCTTTTAAAACCGCGGGTTTCGTAATTTCCTGAAAGGTAACTCGAAAAACTTTTTTGCCGTCGCCCAAAAATGGCATAATATTCCAACCAATCGCTTCCCCTTCACGATCAGGATCCGTTGCAAAATAAATTTCATCTTTGGTCTTTGCTTCTTTCTTAAGGCTCGTTAACGTTTTTTGTTTAGCGCGCATCACAATTAATTGCGCAACAAAATCATGGTCCACATCAACACCTAATTTTGACTTTGGCAAATCAATCAAATGACCCATCGACGAGAGCACTTTATATTTTGCACCCAAAATCTTGTTAATGGTTTTAACTTTTGTCGGAGACTCGACAATGACTAATGCTTTGGCCATGATATTCCTTCTATTAGAATAATATTACGTCCGAACAAAATACTTGCCCGGCAACTGTTTGACAAGCTTTTTAAGTTCTAATTTTAATAAAATACCCGAAACCTCACCCTGCGGCTGCCCTGATTTATTGACCAGCTCATCAATATACAATGGTTGTTGACTTAACTGCTGGACAACCGCCAATTCATTCTCACTAAAATTCTGTTTAACAAAATTATCCGCTGGACTTTCAACTATTTTCTTTGGAGCCCCAAGATTTCGACGAATATAAGGCTCTAACTCATGGATGATATCTTCAAAACACGTGACAAGTTTAGCGCCTTCCTTAATCAGTTGATTGACCCCTTGGCTATTAGGACAATCGATTTTTCCCGGCACTGCAAAAACATCACGATTCTGCTCCAGCGCAAAATGACTGGTGATTAAAGCGCCACTTTTAAGGGAAGCTTCCACCACAAGGACCGCTAAAGACAAGCCGCTGATAATACGATTTCGTGCAGGAAAATTAAAACTGATTGGCGGCATCGCCATCGGAAATTCAGAAATGATCGCACCTTTTTGACCGATTTCACGAAATAATTCTTTATTCTCTTGAGGGTAAATATGCTTCAGCCCACAACCAATAACCGCGACGGTTTTGCCGCCAGTTCTCAAACACCCCCGATGCGCGGCCGCATCTACCCCGCGAGCTAATCCTGAAACCACGCTAATCCCCAGCTCGGCAAGCTGTCCGGCAAACTTTTCGGCAACATTTAATCCATAAACAGAAGCATTGCGTGATCCAACAACACCGACGGCCAACCCTTCATCTAGGGGCAAACGCCCTTTGACATAGAGCACAACCGGTGGGTCATGAATACTACGCAAAGCCAACGGATAATTTTCATCAAAGATCGTAATAACAGAACAATCATTTTGTTGGATTAGATTATATTCATTTTGTAAAAAATTGTCGCGGTCGAATTCAAAAATCTTTTTAACTAAATTGCCGGACAAAATCCCCGACGCATCCAACTGTTTAGCAGTGGCTTTAAAAACTTCTAGCGCAGAACCAAAGTAATCAACCAAACGACGAATACGCACACTGCCAAAGCCCGACAAAGCATTTAAAACAATTATCGCTTGTTCTTGTGTCATCAGACCTCGCTTAAAAAAAAACGCCTTCTTAAAAATTAATTTGCGGAGAATTTCTTAAACAGCATCAAAATATCGACGCAGAGCTGTTCGCCGGTTTTGCCATCCGCATCAATGACATAGTCCGCTTTTTCATAAAACGGCCGACGCTGTTCAAGCAATTCCTTGATCTTATTCTTGGGGTCTGGGGTATTTAAGAGGGGGCGATTTGTTTGGTCTTTAACATTCTTATAAATTTCTTCCGGGGAAGCCGAAAGATAAAAAACAATACCATTCTTTTTTAAAAGTTCTAAATTATGAGAATTTAGGGCAACGCCGCCGCCGCAATCAATAATCACATTTTCCTTATCCGCAATGGCCGCAACAATACCGGATTCAATTTTACGAAAATATGATTCGCCATGGTCTTGAAAAATCTTTGCAATACTTTTTTTTTCTTTTAATACAACTAGCTCATCGGTACTAATAACAGGGCGCTGCAGTTTTTCAGCAAGATGTTTAGCAGCTAATGATTTTCCGACACCCATAAAACCTATAAGGACAATATTTTTTGACATGCGCAGATTGTACCACATTTTATTTCTTAACGGCAAGGTCAATCTGCGGCTGCGACTTGCGGTCACTAACAACAAACGGAAAATCCTGCATCAAAACCGGCTGAATATTAAGGATGACCGGGTAAAGACCTTCAATATTAATCTGGTCTAAATTTTGTTGCGGCAAAGGAAGAGCAATGCCACGGCCGTCACGTTTAATCTGCAAGTCCAAAAGCGCGGGATCAAAATCGATACCACCGACGTCGGTAGGACTGGAAGCGACGGCATCTGAGGTCCGCTTGTCTTCAAGCAAATCCACACCCAATTCTTGCGCTACCTCCCCAAAAAATTGAGGATGTAGGCTCAACTGACTGACAAGAAACTCAACAAAATATCCTTGCCGCTCTCGTGGCTTTGCTGTTCTAATATCGAAAACCAAAAATTCCCGAGAGCCCTTAACAAAACTTTCATTATTTTCAGACTTTAATTTTAATATTCGCATAATACGCGGACTATTGTCCCGATAGAATTCACTGAGTTTAATCATCCTGGCAACGTCGACAATTCGCAAAAGATTTTGTTGTTGTATTGCGCTAAGGCCTTGACTTTGGGCAACAGCGGCTATTTGCACCTGAATTTCTTTGACACTCCGATACGAATCAAATGAAAACTCACGCCAGTCGCCCTGTAAAACATATTCATTGTTCTCAACTTCTCCATTCATACTTTTGTATTCAATAGAAACCAAACTGTCATTAGAAAAAGCCTCATAACGTATTTCTATCTTTCCATCAAACTTCTTTACGAAAGCGATATCTTTGGCCAACGCAAGAAGTTGTTGCTCAAGCTCTTGAATACTCTTAGCGGAATCCATATGATCATTGCGAAAATCCCCCTTAAGAACATGTTCGGTTGTTTTAACTTTCCCTTCCGAATCTTTGGATTCAACCCTAACATAACTTTTATGCTCAAAAGGATTATAAAATATTTCCATCTTCCCACCTGATTTTATAACAAATGTTGTATTAACACCCAAAGCACGCCCAATTTTTGGGATAAAAGTCCCAACATTGTCCTTATTCGCATCTAAAACTGCCTTAACTCTTTGTAATTCTTTATCCGAAAATTGAGCCGCGGCCAATAAGGTCTGAAAAATAAACCCTCTCTCAAAAATGTTGAAATCTTTATTGTCAGCTAATTCAAAAATATCCTGCAACTGTATGCCAGTTAAAGGTTGGCCTGTGCGTTTAGGCTTCATAATCATTTGCGTCAAACTCTGAACATCAAGCCCGGGAACAACAAGAAAGTATGTCCTAGAAAAAACCCGTTTGATGGTATTAAGCGGCTGTGGGATAAAACGAACTTTCAACAAATGCCCACGCCCATGGGAAATCCCTATCTCAGCACCATTAAGCGTAATAAACTTAACAGAATCCGTAGCAACCAAATGATCAGATGGCTCTTCATTCCCATTCAAAGACATTTCTAAAGGAGCTTCCCGATTCTCGAATTCAAGCAACTTTGTCAGAAATTCATTTATAAAGTGCGCCTTAGCAAGAGCCCCACTAAGATAGGGCGACTGGCGGTCATTAGTCTTCATCATTTCTAAATACATTTTGTCAATATTTAATTTGTAGAGATTTAATGGGTCTAAAACTTCCCGAACTTTTTGCCCAAATATTCCTTGAGCTAAAAACTCACTATCTTCAAGAAATTCTGCAGCAAGTAGTGCATTTAAAAGGTCTACTCTTTGCTGAGGCTTAAAACCATTTCTTTGAGTAATTGCCATTAATTTATTAATTTGTTTAACGCTAAGATTATCCATTCCCAAGGCACTTAAATCACCAGCAAAGACATACCTGAAGTTATTATTTATGCTTGGGCCGCTATTTAGATCTCCATTTAGAGAAACGTTAAAAGAAGTTTTATTATTCTTTGGAGAATATTCGATACTGATTTTCCCATCATTGTTTATAACTTCTTTGAAAATAACCTCCTCTTTCCTAGTAATAGCGACAATCACAGTCTTGTGTATAGAATATTGACCAAGAAATGTTTTAAAACGACCCCATCCGGCAGATATTTTACCGGCAAAATTCGGTTTGAATAAAGACGGTAAAAGTCTTTGGAGAAAAGTCTTTTTCCTATCAGGAGGCGATTGAACAGACATTTGCTGCGCAATCACAGGGGGAGCATCAGGAAGAGATGCTTCATCTCGAGAAAAATCTTCTGCCAACCCCGCGACAAGTTCGTTAACTGGTGATTTTTCTTGCAGCTCAAAATCATTCTCCGAAATACGTTGCGAAGCTATAGCTGACAATATATACTCACCATTAAAAACATGTCCATATTGACTCAAATAACCACTATTGGGAATTCTTGCGTTTTTAATTTCCGTCAAAAAATCATCCAACCCTCTGGCCGTTGAAAAAGAATCTACTGCTTCACGAATAGACTGCATATTTCCTTGCACAAGATAACTGCTATAATTGATCCCTCTTCTAATAATAAGAACAGTCAAATCCTGTTCTAAACTGTAAGAACTAATCACCGTCCCGCCATTCATCGACTTTTCAACGGTCAGGTCAAAATTTTTCGACTGTACACCTAAAAGATGCGCGGCACTCAGAATAAAATCTGGATTTGCGACCAAAAATTCTGACAAAGCTTTGTCCAAAATCCTCTGGCGCTGTGCCGGCGTAGCTTTATCCATAAGCGAAGTTAAATTAGCAACAGCCGCTGTCCCACTTAAAGCTTCCATCAAGCCCAAAACATTACTAATTTGCGGATTTTCTTTGTAATCAATATCTTCATCAACTGCCAATAGGGCTTTGGCTAAAATCGTATGAAAAACTCCCTCTAACTCAAAAGAAATTTTTAAACTTAGGGAGCTGTTCTTCTTAACCCAATTCCTTAAATCCTCAGCAGTATTAAAAGCAGAAAATATCAACGAAGTATCCGTAAGCTTGCCGGGAATCATCATCTGGGTAATCAATTTACCACCAGCCATATGAACAAGATATGTCGTATTATTTTGCTGGTCATAAGCCAGAGTAACTTCTCCATCCTCAAACGACATTGTTAACTTATTTTTACTTTCCAGCGGCTTAAAAAATCCAGTTGACTCTAAAGCAGCGCGGTGTTCAGAAGTTATCGGCTTGTAAAAACCTTCTTCTCCCGAGTTTTCAAGAAAAGCACCATCTACCGTGACTAATCTCAGGGCAGAAGAACCAACAACAAGCTCGCCTTTACGAATTTCTATAATTTGAGATAACGCTGTCGTAAATCCACCCGAAAAATATTTGCGCGGCAAAACATCCTGTGAGGCTACATCATAATTTTCCTTAATAATGCTATAAACTCCTTGCCGAAACGCAGCGAGATATTGGTCATAAACTTTTTGTTTCACATCTTTTTCGGGAATATCCACACCCTTGATCTTGCCTTTGTCCGCATAGATTTTGGTTAACAACGTCTCTTTTAAACTTATCTTGTACCACGTGGCGAGAATAACAGAATTGTAGATCTGCCGAACAGGAGCAAAACTTTTGCCTTCATTAACTTCCTTTTCAATCGCAGGCAAGATCATTTCACGGAAGATTGAGGAAGAAACCGTTTGTAGGCAACGGTCGCGACCGTTCCCTACGTTGTCTTTTTGGATCGCTTCTGAAGTTGACGGAAATTGATCCCGTGCAATTGCCCGAGACTGCGCGCTGTCCTTCTGATTAGACATCGCTTCATATTCCTCTGCCATCATCACCTTCAAATGACTTTCGCTGATATACGCGTGCCCGTCCTTTTCTAAAACGACGGCTTTTTGCGGCACAATCCAAATCTTGTTAAACGTGCTTATCGGAACTTCTGTTTTTCCATAAAGTTCAAAAGTGCGCTTGTAAACCGCATCCCAAAATTTCTTTCCCAACTCTTGATCTGGATTAGTCAAAGACGCGGAAAGCTGTTTTAAAAGATAATCCTGTTCGAGCATTTGTTTGCCCATTTGGGTTTGGGCTAGAAGATCAGGAATAATCCGATCCTTTTCATACGGCGAAAGATTGACCCACGACTTATCCTCAGGAATCGCCATTGCGGCAAGGAAATATTTGATAAGCTTGTCTGCCTCCTGCTTAAAACTTTCATCCGCCAGAACGCCCTCGCCGCGATCAACAATAAAATCAAAAGCCAACGGATTTTCGGGGTGTATCGTCAAACCTTTGAGAATAGCAGGTTCAAATTTGCTGCTCAAAAAAACCATCTCTCCGGGTTTTGGAAGGCCCGGGATATACTCTGCTCTAAGAGATGGCGCAAATATACTGAAAGTAAAAATCAGGGCAATAAAAGAACTACTGATTTTACGAAAAAAAACAGCTTTTTTGGAATAAATAGACACCACCACGTGTACATGCTCCTAAATAGTTTTAGAAAGTTTTGGGGAATAAGAACGAAAAGTCATTTACGATGCGCAAAGTGTACCATATGAAATACCCCACGGCAAGAGCAGATCAACTAGAATTTTTGACAAGATTTTTAGGCAAATTGTCCGGATTTTCTATAACTTTGCCAAAAAACAAAGGCAAAGTCTGCGCATTGACCGGTTGAATATTAATAATAACAGGAAATAGTCCCTCAATATTGATATTTTCAATATTTTGTTCCGATAAAGGCAGAGGCACGCCGCGTCCGTCACGCTTGATTTGCAAATTAAGCAGTGACGGGTCAAAGTTGATACCCCCGACCTTTTTAGGTTCTTCAATCAAGTTCGCAGCAGCTGGTGTCGATGCCGTCAATTGCTTTATTTCCTGCAAAATAATTTGTGGAACAATACTAACCGCGCCATTTTCAAATTGATAGCCTAAATATTGTTCCATGATCGATTGGGAAGACAGCGAACCTTGGGCTGTTGCAAAACTACTTTTTAATTTATTAGCAATCCCCACGCCTTGTATCCACTCATTAATTTGGCTAACGCTAGGATTAGAAACATTTGACGGCGGCAAAGCTTTTGTTAGTAAAAGGGCGAAAAGTTTTTCTAAACTAGTCTTTGCGCCGTCGGAAAGATTTGAAATTTTAGTTTGGAATTGTTCCAGTGTCCCTAATGTGCCAACTATGTTTTTGGCGGACGCATCAATCTGCGCGGGGGTGATAGAACTAGAGGAAGCGGGAACTTCATTCAAGAATACAACTCCACTATCCTGTATGATTAAACTCTTTTCCATTAAACTAACATCGTTGGTTGCGGCAGCTTTTGCCTTTTGCTCATTTGCATCAAGAGTTCCCAAAATTCTTATAAATTCTTCATCTTTAAGTTCCTCAACAAGTTGTCTTATTTTTTGCCTTAAAATGTCCATCCGGCTAAACACAGCTTTTTCATATTTCGAATTAAAATACAACTGAACCCAAAATTCTTCTGCGACAAGAATGCTACTGTCAAAAGTATCTTCATGAGGATATTGTCTGCGAAAGATCTCATAGAACTCATTAAAATCCTTATCCTCAGTAGCCTTAAAGAATTCTTTAACAGTTTCCAGTAAGTTGTAATAACTATATACATTTACTTCGTCAAAAAAAGTGTGAAAATATTCATGAGCGAGAATATGATGAACCAATTTACTAACCTGATCTGTTCCTGCCGGTACCCCTGAAATACTCAGGCTGAAAGGATGTATACTTATTTTCTGTGAAGAAA
>CAZNNZ010000013.1:0-1236 GCA_964574575.1 uncultured Planctomycetales bacterium | reverse complement strand
TATAAACTCTGCCCTGTTTTGCCTTACTAAATCAACGACTGCTTGATCCGCAGAATTGGAATAAGGAACCAAAGCCTGTTGAGATACCCCTAAAATAATATCCGCCATCAATTCTGCTTCTTGTTTTATTTGCGCTTCAGATGTAAATCTCTCTTTATGAGAAGCGGCAACAGGAAACTTTATTTTTGTCAAATCGCTCATTTCATTACCCGATTGGAGAGCTTCGCTCATTCTATTTAAATCACCATTATATTTCTCAAACAATTTAGCTTCTATGGCAAAACTTCTAGCCATAATCGTTGGCACAATAAAAACACCCGTCCCTAGACTGTTGTAAGCTGGCGTCACCGTCAAAGCGCTGGAAGATACTTGATCCGATAAATCTGTTTTAAGAATTGCAGCGGATGCTTTCTTTTCTTCCCCTTGAATCCTTACAACGCTCGCAGAAGCGCGAAGAATCGGTTGTTCAACCGCGGCGGAAGAAACCATTTGAACTTCCAGTGCCGAACCAGCAACTTCGCCAAGCCCTGTCATGATCCCTCCACTAAAATACTTGCGCGGAATTAATTCGCCGTCAGCGTCCTCTTCTTCCTCAATAAAATTGTACGCCCCTTTTTTAAAGGCCGCTAAATACTGTTCGTAAATCCGCTGTTTCATTTCTTTGTCGTCGGTCTCAATGCCGGCAACCTTGGCTTTGTCGGTATAAATTTTTCCCAACAAACTTTCCTTAAGTGCCTGCTTATACCAGGCCGCTAAAATGACCGAATTATAAACCTGCCGTACGGCTGCGAAATCTTTGCCTTCATTGACTTCTTTTTCGATAGTAGGAAGGATGGTTGAGCGAAAGATTTGAGAAGAAATCACATTTTTCTGTAGGGGCGTATTGCAATACGCCCCTACTTGTGCCGTCGACGAAGCTCCGGCATCGATCTCGACGGACTGTTGTCCGTCAAGAGATCGATCCTCTGCCATCATGACCTTCAACCGCTTTTCATCGACGACGACAATTCCGTTACTTTCCAAAACCTTGGCCCGAGCGGGAACAATCCAAACTTTATTTTGTAGGGAACGCTCGCGAGCGTTCCCTACGTTAGCCCAATACTTCTTGCCTAAATCCGTCTCAGGATTTGTCAGCGATGCGGCCAATTGTTTCAAAACATAATCTTGCTCCAACATCGTCTTTCCCATTTGTGTCTTGCCTAAAACATCAGGAATGATACGGTCTTTTTCGTAAGG
>CAZNNZ010000012.1:0-22329 GCA_964574575.1 uncultured Planctomycetales bacterium | reverse complement strand
ATCCCCTTACCTCTATACTAAGTCTATGTTTGCATCTATTTTTAAAAACACGCCTTTAAAGATTTTCTTTCTTTTGAGTTTTCTATTGACCATAGCTTTTTATGATATTGTCTTCTTAGGCAAAACATTAAAAGTCACAACCGCTAATTCTCAAGCTTTGCCTAACGGCGTTTACGGTCAAGAACACAATAAGCCTCGCTTTATTCCAGCCAACGGCACCGACGCGCCGGTTTCAGAGGAACCAATTTATGAATTTATAAAACAAAATCTTCGTCGAGGAATACTGCCTTTGTGGAACCCCCATCAAGCTTGCGGCTATTCTTTGATCGGCATGCTTGAAATCGGAATCTTTTATCCGCTAACGCTTATTGTCTATTTGCTTCCTAACATCATCGCAATTGACATTTTAATTTTAAGCCGGCTTTTGCTTGCCGGCCTTTTTACATTTTGGTTTATGCGCCGACTTGGGTTTAAAACACCCGGTGCCTTATGCAGTGCGATTGTTTTTATGTTAAGCGGCCCGCTGGTTTTGCTGCAATATTGGACGACCAACGTAGACCTTTTAATTGGGCTGCTTCTTTTGGCGCTTGACCGCGTTACTATTAGAGAAGCCAGCCGGCATTCTATCGCAACTCTTGCTATCGTTGTTAGCCTAACAATTTTTGCCGGCCATCCGGAACACGTTTTCTTGGTCAATGCTTTTGGCTTGGCCTTCTTTATCTTTCGGGCATTTTCTTCGCGGACAAAAAAGAATTATAAAAAACTTTTCTTGTCTTACGTCTGCGCTTATATTCTGGGCGCCGGCCTTGCGGCAGCAGTCCTTTTTCCATTTTTAAGAAATCTCGTCGGAGAATTTTGGAGCGGACACCCCGTTGGGACCGGACTACTTATGGAAGAACAGCGCGACCGCGCTTTATCCCTGGCCTTGCCGCACTTTTTCCAAAAAGAAAATCTCACTTTCGATTTTACATTTGCCGGCTGGTGGGGCGGTTACCTGGGAACATTACCTTTAGCTTTAGCTTTCTTAAGTTTCTTTAACAATCATAAAAAAAGCTTAAATTATTTCTTCGGGGCACTGCTTGCCTTGATTATCGGCAAAGAATATGGGTTGCCCTTTATCAATTGGCTGGGACATTTGCCTATCTTTGACACATGCCGCTATGCAATTCATACTCCGCCATTGGCCGCATTTTGCGTTGCAATTTTAAGCGGCATGGGTTTTCGAAGCATCTTGACCTCAAAAAATTTATTTTCTAAAGCACTGCTGTTTACTTTGAGCCTTTTATTTATCGTCGGCATTCATCTTTTTCTCCTCAAGGATGCCGCACATTTTAACATTTCGCTGACTGCAACCGCCTTTGCTTTTTCTTTACTGGTGATTTTTCAAACTATCTTAGGACTTAAAGACCATAAAATTTTAAAAAAGAAAACTGTAAGTTTCATAATTTTGGCACTTATCTTTTCTGAGTTATTCCTGTATATTCACCGTGAACATCCCAAGCGCTTTAACTCTTTTGCCAAAGTGCCTTACATTGAGTTCTTAAAATCGCAGGAAGAAACCTCGCGCAGTTACGGCATCTTTTGGGCATTTTATCCTAATACTGCAACAGGTTTTGGCGTCGATGATCTGGGATATTTCTTAGGACTTGTCCCGACACGTTTTGTTGATTTCATCAATACACTTGTTCTAGAAAACCATTTCCAAAAAGATTTGCGCCCACCAGCCTTGCGGGCTATGCCCATTGAAACAAAACGCCATTATATTCTTGATCTTTTAAGTGTCCGTTACATCATTGCTCCATCGAGTATGCAACTTGAAAACTTTTTTAAAACAGCGCCTGTTTATAAAAACGAAGTTTCTATTTTTGAAAGACCCACAGCACTGCCGCGAGCGTATATTGTTCATCGCGCAATTTTTGAGCCAGACAAAACACGCTCTTTAAATTTAGTCGGACGTTTAGGTGAATCTGGCCAAACGGGAGTAATCATCACGCGACCTTTAAATGAAAAAATATCAAACATCCTAAATTCTGTACCCCTTAAAGATAACTCAATTGTAAAAATTATTCACGAAAATCCCAATGAAGTAATCTTAGAAGCCGATATGGAAAACCCAGGATTAGTTGTATTAACAGAAAGTTATCACCCAGACTGGAAGGTTTATGTCGACGGAAAGTCAGCCGAAATTTTTCAAACAAATTACCTACTGCGCAGTGTCTTTATCCCAGAAGGCAAACATCAAATCAAATCTATATTTGCGCCGCTTTCTTTTTATGTAGGAATTCTTGTAAGTTTATTATCAACATTTTTTCTTGTCCTCTTGTTTGTTTCTTCCAAACCCCAAAAAGACTAAACCCCCGTTTGATTTTATAAACAGGGGTTTAATAAAAATTTTTTTACTTCTTACTACGGCTGGCCATCTTTTTTGTTTTCTCATCACGCTTAGAGCGTTCTTGCCCTTTGCGCTTTTTAGCTTGAATGGCTGTATATGTTTCGGGAAGATGATACTTTAGCCAACCTTCGGCGTAAAGCTTAAGCCACTCATCCGTCGCACGTTCAATCCCGATAGAGTAACCTGCCTTTTGACTCTCAATCCACAAATGCCGGTTAATTTCTTCAATCACGCGTTTGTCTTTGAGTAAGTCACGAAGTTCGTCAATTTTCATAAACCCTCCCTAAAAGAACGTTTCCTTCAAACTTAAGAATACGGCGTAAGTATAACGCAATTCTTTTTAATCTCAAATAAAAATTCTAACAATCGAAGTATACAACAGCTAACCACCCGAAGGCAAATTTTCTTCACAAAATATTACTTTGCGTTTAGCCGCCCACTGCGAAAAAAATATTCCCAGCTCATATAAAATTAAAAGCGGGATTGTCAAAATAATTTGGCTGACAACATCCGGCGGAGTCAAAACTGCAGCAACAATAAGAATAATCACAATCGCATACCGGCGTTTTTCTCTTAAAAATTGCGGAGTCGCAATTCCAATACGGGCAAGAAATGCCAAAATAAGCGGCAATTCAAACGTCACCCCGGACGATACTAAAATCGTCCCCACAAAAGAAATATACTTATCTACCGTAATCATCGGCACCATCCACGCACTCGAAAAGCTCATCAAGAAATTAAGAGAAATCGGCAGCATAATAAAATATCCAAACAAAATACCAGAAAAAAAGAAAATCAATGACAAGGGGCCAAAAACTTTAGCATACTTTCTTTCCTCTCTAGTCAGCCCCAAGGAAATAAATTGCCACAATTGATAAAGAATAACCGGCAAAGCTAAAAGCAAGCCCGCGATCATAGACAAGGTCATGCGCGCATTAAACGCTTCAGGTGGCGAAGTAAAAATAATTCTTCCGACGGGGCGAACAATAAAACTAATCACAGGATCAATAAAATTCCAAGCAATAGTCGTCGCCAACACAAAAACAACCAACGCTTTAAACAGACGATTACGTAACTCTTCTAGATGACTAAAGAATGAAGTAAATTGGGAAGATTCAGACATGAGAGCTTAAAAGAATTATTCTTTTTTTTCGCTCGGATCTTTTTTCTCGTCTTCGCCTTTGAGCGCTTTTTGAAATTCGCGAATCGCTTTGCCCAGCGAACTGCCGATCTCAGGCAGACGTTTAGAACCAAACAAGAATAAAATCACAACCAAAATTAAAAGTATTTCCAAAAAACCAAGATTCCCCATAACATAAACTCCTCTCAAACACCTTTTGTTATATTATTCCGACTTGATTTCATAATAATCGCGCCCAAAATCTCCTATTTTTTGATCAACCGGCTCAACGTAAGAAACGACATCCAAAGCGGAAGTAACTTTCATTGTCGCAATTTTTTTCTCGCCATCAAAAACGCCTAAGCGGCTGCCTTTTGTGACCCCATTTAAAACACCCAGTGTGGCCATACAGCTGCCAGTCTTACGGTTAATCCACAAAGATCCCGTTTTGCGGTCCGCTTCACTCTCTCCATGAACTTTTTCGGAAGCACGGACAACTTTTTCTAAATCAAGGGTTTTGCCGACTTGCGACTTAAACGTTTGTGCTTGGCTGGTGGCCGCCTCTTTTTCGGTACTGACTAATAAAAGCTTTTCGTTCAAATCTTTAACTTCAAATTCCTTAGCGCTTTGTGCGTTGACGGTCAAATAAAGCAAAAATATTGCCCCCAAAAAAGAAGCACAAATAAAAACAAGCCCTGTAACAATCTGCTTTTTCCCATCGGCAACGACCGAAGACTTGGCCACAGCCGCCGTAACTTTTGGCATCGGCTTGGAAGAAGGGACAACGACAGGTGCATCTTTTTTTCTAAACGAAAATTTCATAGCGTTATCTTATCACAATTTTAAACGACGATTAAAAACAAAAATATCGTTTATTCTCATCGTCAATTGGGGTGATGTCGTCCCAATTGACGATATCCCTCCGACGAGAATGTGAACCACAAAGCCTTTTATTAACGGCTGGTATTGCTTTAAGCAGCCAAAGGCTGCTCAATAGTCGCTCCGCCTAACACCACATCCCCATCATAAAAAACGACAGATTGCCCGGGCGTCACTGCTTTTTGTGACTCAAAAAAATCCAGCCGAATCGAATGCTCCCCTAAATAAGTCAAGCGTGCTTTCACAAGCTCTGCATTATAACGAATGCGGGCCTCAACCTCAATGGCCACTTTAGGAATATCCATGCTCACGGGATTAAAATTCTTGGCAATAAGCCCTGCAGAATACAGCATCGACAAAGGCCCGACATAAACAGTGTTGGTTTCTTTTTCAATTTTATAAACGTACACTGGCACACCCAAAGCAATCCCTAACTTATCACGCTGGCCGATCGTATAATTGGCAATGCCCTGATGCTGTCCGACAATTTCGCCACGCTCATTTTTAAAAGGCCCCGGCACAAACACAGAAGAACCCACGCGCTGACGGATAAATTCTTTGTACCCGCCGTCGGAAACAAAACAGATATCCTGACTTTCCGCTTTTTCGGCGGTATTAAGCTGATATTTTCGCGCCAATTCACGGACTTGCGCTTTATTCAAATCGCCTAAAGGAAACAAAACTTTGGGCAAAGTCTCTTTGGCCATACTATAGAGAAAGTAGCTTTGATCCTTGCGCTCATCCACGGCTTTGTGAAGTTCATGGCGATTTTTGTGCACGTTAAAAACAATTTTACCATAATGGCCCGTCGCCAAAAAGTCCGCGCCTTGCGCCATTACTTTTTTATACAGCGAACCGAATTTCAAATGCTGATTACAGCGCACACACGGATTAGGTGTGCGGCCGCTTAAATATTCGTTGGTAAAATCTTCAATGATAAAATCATTGATGTCCGCCGCAAAATCCAAAACATAATGCGGGATGTCCAAAATCTGGGCCGCCCGACGGGCATCCGCGATACCGTCGACACCGCAACAGGAAGGCTTCTTGCTATTTGGATGCGATATGCTAAAGCACATCGTAACACCCACAACATCATGCCCAGCCTCTTTCATAAGGCCAGCAACGACCGAGGAATCCACCCCGCCGCTCATCGCGACAAAAACTTTCTTACGTTGAACTATTGTCATACCCAAACTTTCCGTAAAGTTGCTCCAATACCCATTCGGTTCAATGAACGGTCTCTGGTCGATGTTGCGCCTAAAGGCGCAAGAAATTCAGAGCTTACGTTCAATTCGCCGTTGGGTATTGTCCCAACTTTTCAATTGCCCAATAGGCAACTTGCAAAAGATAATCCACTTCCCTCTTTGAAATCGACAAAGGCGGCATAAGAACAATCACATTGCCCAAAGGCCGCAAAATAACGCCGCGCGCTCTGGCCTGCTGACAAACCTTAACGCCAATTTTGTCTTCCCAGCCAAAAGGTTCTTTACTTTCCTTATCTTTGACTAATTCAATGCCGACCATAAAACCTTTTTGTCTAATGCTGCCAACAAAAGGTAATTTTTCAAACGTCTTTAATTTCTCACTTAAAATGTGAATCTTAGGCTGCAGTTTTGCTAATGTGTGCTCTGTGGTAAAAATCTCTAAATTCGCCAGCGCCGCGGCACAAGCTAAAGGATTTCCCGTATACGTATGCCCGTGAAAAAATGTTTTTTGTTCTTGATAATCAAAAACAAAACCATCAAAAACTTTTTTTGTCGTCAACGTCGCCGCCAGCGGCAAATACCCGCCTGTCAAACCCTTTGCAAGACATAAAAAATCTGGCGCGACATCTTCGTGCTCGCAAGCAAACATTTTTCCCGTGCGGCCAAAACCAGTCGCTACCTCGTCGGCAATCAAAAAGATTTCATACTGTTGACAAAGTTCTTTCATCCGTTTAAGAATCCCCTGCGGCCAAACCATCATGCCCGCAGCACCCTGCACCAGCGGCTCAACAATTAAAGCAGCAATTTCACCAGCTAACTGCACAAAAAGTGCTTCTAAATTTTGCATCGCTTGTTCAAAATCTGTATTGCGGTATCCGTCTGGAAATTCTAACTGTACCGTCGGAAATGCAAGATTTTGATAAACCTTATGAAAAAGCTTCATGCCGCCGACACTGACACTGCCTAAAGTGTCCCCGTGATAGGAATTGGCCAAATGAACGATTTTTGTCTTTTGAGGCCGTTGTGTATTTTTCCAATATTGATACGCCATTTTGATCGCCACCTCAACAGCCGTCGAGCCATTGTCAGAATAAAAAACTTTTTCCAAGCCCTTAGGCGCAACAGCAATCAATTTTTTTGCAAGTTTAATCGACGGCGTATTCGACAATCCCAACAGCGTTGAATGATCTAATCGATTTAACTGCTCCTTAATCGCGGCATTGATGATCGGATGATTATGTCCGTGAACATTAACCCATAAGCTCGACACGCCGTCTAAATAACAACGCCCGTCAGTATCTATCAAATAGCACCCCTCTGCGCGGTCAATAATAAGCGGTTTGTCTTCCAACCAATCTTTCATTTGTGTAAAAGGGTGCCAGACAAAATTTTTATCATCACAAGTCAACTGCGCAGTCTTTGCTACCGATACTTGTGCAATAAATGGTTTTAAATTAATTTTACCTTTACAAACCTTTAAAATTTCCTGGCCAGAAATCTCGTCAAGAAATAGGATAATGCCTAAACCATCAACTTTGCTTAACTGCTTAATCGCGGCAGGATTCGTTTTTTCGGGAACACCCCCAGTTTTCTTGTGCGTCTCTGAAAACAGAACACCACAGACCGTAATTCCCATTTCCTGTGCTTTGTCAATTGTCAAAAGCGTATGATTAATCGTTCCTAACCCCAAACGGCTGACAATCACAAGTTCTAAGCCCAAATCCTTAACCAAATCTGCGACGAGATAATCTTCGCGGATAGGAACCATTAATCCGCCCGCCCCTTCAACAAGCAAAACATCATGACGGCGACGGAGTTTTTGAAAAATAGAAATGATTTTATCTTTGTGAACTTGAATTCTTTCACGGGCAAAAGCGATGTGTGGCGAACAGGGCTCTTTGGCCAAATAAGGGTTAATCTCTTCCAAGGGATCCGTGCTCTGTAAAAATTCTTTCAAAGATTTTGCGTCATCCCCGCCACATTGCACAGGCTTCATGATACCAACATCTAACCCCTGATCTTTTAGCAATGTTGCCAAGACTTTGATCGCCGTCGTTTTTCCAGCCCCGGTATCCGTCGCTGTAATAAAAAACGCCCGACCCTGTTTTTCTTCTGTCCGATTACGGGTTCTCTTTCGTCGCACGTGACGAGAATTACGCGGCAAAGAAACTTTTGCGTCAGCTTCCTGGGGCTTAACAATGTCTTCATCGATCTCTTCAAAAAAGTCCAAAGGGCTTATAACGTCGTCGTCTTTTTTTTTCATTTTCTTCCTTTCACCCAAACAACTTCAAAGCTTGCCGTCACGCCACAGCGGCCTTTGAAATTTCTTTCATAATATTCGCAGGCTTTAGCCCAAATACGCGGGCTCATATACACCCTGCGATTTAATCGATTAGCCCCAATTAATTTTAACCACACAAGTAAACTGCGAACATCCTCAAAGCAAGTTTTATTAATTTCCGACTCAATTTCGATATCCTTAAATCCAGCGTCAGCAAAAGATTTATGAACAACATTTTTGTCAGCTAATCGCACAAATTCTCTTTTGTGAGTGCCTAAAACTTCAACGCTTTCTAAAGACTCAAAAAGCTCCCGCAAAGTTTCGCGGCCAAAAAGAGTCGCATAAAACATGCCCCCTTTTTTTAAAACCCTCCGTGCCTCTGTAAACGCCGTCGGCAAATCTTGGACCCATTGATACGCGACGTTGGAAATTATCGCATTAAAACTTTCCGCGCAAAAAGGCAAAGCCAAAGCGTCTGCAACTAACGCCTCAAATGTTTGATACTTTTCTTTGGCTTTTAATGCCATGCCCTGTGCAAAATCAATGCCAATGATTTTTGCCTGAGGATAAGCACTACACAAACGATTAGTTAGCTGTCCTGTTCCCATGCCGACGTCTAAAACACGTGCAGCTTGAGCAATTGGCAAAAACCTCTTGGCCAGTTGACAACCAATCGTATACTGCAAACCGGATAAAACCTCATACTGCGCCGCGGAATCTGAAAATGCACGACGGACAATATTGCATTTAGATTCTAAAATCATAAGCTTTGATTCTCCAAAAAACCTGCAACTGCTCGATTAAACTCATGCGGCTTACTTATAAACGGAAAATGCCCGCAATCTTTAAACCAAAAAAAACTCGCCAAAGGAATTTTCTTTTCTAGCCCTTCATAAAAACTTTTTTGACAAATATAATCTTGACTACCATTAATAAACAAAATCGGCAAATTGTGTGAATAAAAAATATCACGCAAATCTTCCTTTTCTAAAATCGAAAGAAAAACCAAAAGAGCTTCTTTGCGTGGGACAAAATCTGTTTTACGAAACGTTTGAACCCATTTAAAGCGACGGGTCGAGCGCTCCTGTGGTGTAAACAATGACCTAAAGAAAATATTTATCATCGACGGATAGTCACTCTTTAGCTGGACAGCAAGCTTAGCAATACGCCTAGCTTCTAAACCAAAGGGATAATCATCCGCAGTGCAAAACTTTGGTTGCGAACCGGCAAAAATAAAAAACTTAATCCGCTTACGGTTAACTTCAAACATTTTCAAAGCAACCAACCCGCCAAAGGAACTTGCAAGAATTCCAATATCCTGACAACCTACCGTGCCCAGCAAAAACTCAATGTCCTCGGCGATATCTGCGAGATTAACATTTTGCCAATCACTTTGCCCGTGTCCAGGCAAATCAACAGCCAAGACTTGATAATTTTCTGAAAAATATTTGACCTGTTGACGCCAGATACGGCTATTGACACCAAAGCCGTGCAAAAATAAAAGTGTCGGCCCCTTGCCAGTAATTTGATAATGCCAGGCTAAGCCCCGCGGCGTTGTTAAATAAGGCATAGCTCTTTGCCAATTCTTCCGACATGCTTTAAAAGATTTTCCAAATCTTCTTGTGTATGCGTTGCCATAAGGGTCACGCGCAAACGCGCAGTGTTGGCCGGCACCGTCGGAGGCCGAATAGCCGAAACAAAAATTCCTGATTCAAAAAGCATCTGCGAAAATCGCAGAGATAAAGCCGCATCTTTGACAAGTATTGGAATAATTGGCGTTTGACTTTTAAAAATATCAAAGCCAAAATCTTTTAAGCCCTTTAAAACAAAATGCGTATTTTCCCAAAGATTCTGACGACGTTGCGGCTGACTTTCAATAATTTCAATGCCAGCTAAGGATGCCGCGGCAATCGCTGGCGGCAGACCCGTCGTATAAATAAAACTCCGCGCTTTATTAATAAGAAAATCCACCAGCGCCCTACTGCCACAACAATAAGCGCCAAAACTTCCCGCCGCCTTCGAAAATGTCCCCATTTGAATGTCAATTTTTCCTTCCAATCCAAAATGCTCGACGGCACCTTTACCATTCTTTCCTAAAACACCCAAGCCATGAGCTTCGTCAACCATAAAAAGAGCATTATATTTTTGGGCCAGCGCAACAATTTCCGGTAAAGGGGCCAAATCCCCATCCATACTAAAAACACTATCCGTGACAATTAATCTCTTGCCGGATACAACAGCTGTTTTGAGCATTGCCTCAAGCGACTCTGTGTCCGCGTGATTATAGCGTTTATATTCGGCACCGCTTAGCAAAATCCCGTCGAGAATAGAAGCATGATTAAGTTTATCGCTAAAAACAATATCGTCCCGACCCAAGATAGAAGAAATAATGCCAACATTAGCTGTATAACCGCTGTTAAAAAGCAAACAGCTCTCTGTCGCCTTAAATTGCGCCATCTTTTTTTCCAAACGGACATGGCTGGATAAATTCCCACAAACCAAACGAGCAGCACCGGCGCCAAAACCTTCCTGACGTATCGTTGCAATGGCTGCCTCTTTGAGTTTATCGTGATCCGCAAGACCCAGATAATTATTTGAACAAAAATTAATGACCTTTTTGCCGTCGACAATAATCTCGCGATTTTGGCTGCCTTCTAACATTCTCATCTTGCGCAAAAGACCTTTATCAGCAAGGGCCAAAAGCGTATTGTCCAAAAAATCTTTAATCATCATTTTAAACGGCAGTTAAGTGCAGCACGTCTCCCGAGTATTTTTTAACAACCTTCCCCGAATCTTGGCGCAAAAGCAAACTTCCGTCGTCACCTAAATCAAAAGCTAAGCCGGTGACATCTTTTGCGCCCTCCACAAATTTAACTCTCTGCCCGATTGTACAAGACAATTCTTTCCAGCGTTTGCAAATAGGCACAAAACCTTGCGTCTCAAAAATGTTTAGCCACTTTTCAAATGAGCGTAAAACTTCCTGAAAAACTAAAATACGCGAAAACTCTTTTTGAGTCTCAATCTTTAAAGATGTTGCCACTGCAGGCAGCTGTGTTTCTGCTGCATTAACATTAATGCCAAACCCGACGACGACAAAGCGCACGTGATCCATTTCGGCATTTAATTCCGTCAAAATCCCCGCAAGCTTTTTTCCACCAACCAAAATATCATTGGGCCACTTAATTTTTACTTCTAAATTAGAAACGCTTTTAAGTGCCTGCGCGATGGCAACCGCAGAAACTAACGTTAATTGTGAGACTTGACTTAAGGGCATCTTAGGCCGAAGAAGCAGTGAAGCATAAATCCCTTTGCCCGGCACAGATACCCACGCTCTGCCTAATCGTCCGCGACCTTTGCTTTGAGTCTCAGCGCAAATAACTGTTCCATCGCCAGCTCCAGAAATGCCCAAACGCACCGCCTCGTCCATCGTCGAAACAAGCATTTCTTTATAAACAATATCTTGACCAATAACTTGAGTCCCTAAGTTAAATTTAATCTCCCATGGCAAAAGCTTGTCTGGCGAGCTAAGGATTCGATATCCCCGACGGGAAATTGCATCAATCTGATAACCTTGCCGGCGAAAATCCTCCATATACTTCCAAATCCCAGCGCGACTGATATTAAGATTACGGCTGATTTCTTCACCGGAAAGATAACCTTCAGCACTTCTTAATGAATGAATGATACGTTCTTGCATAAATGTCCTTTTTAATCTCTTATTCGCTTAATACATTTTTGTAATTGTTCAATCAAATATTCGACCTGCACTTTTGTCGTCGTCCGCCCTAATGAAATCCGCAAAGCGCCAAGAGCCAACTCGTCAGACAAACCAATAGCTTGCAAAACATGGGATGGTTTAAAAATCCCCGCTTTGCACGCCGAACCCATCGACGCGGAAATGCCACATTGATCCAAGCTGACCAATAAATCTGCTGCTTTTATTTTTTCAAAAACAAAATGCACATTATTTGGCAAACGCTCTGTCGGATGTCCATTAAGCCGCACACCGTCGATACGTTTTAAAACTTCCTCAATTAAAAAATTTCTTAATGCCGTTTGATCAAGGGCGTCTTGGGTCATTTGCTTTTCACAAATTTGCAATGCACAGGCCAAACCAACGGCACCGGCAACATTTTGTGTTGAGGCACGCAATCCATTTTCTTGATTGCCTCCTAAAAGAAGACTCTCTAAAGCCACGCCTTCTCTGACATACAAAGCGCCAATGCCTTTAGGCCCATAAAATTTATGAGCCGAAAGCGAAAGTAAATCAATATTCAAATCTTTAACGTCAATGGGCAGATGCCCAACTGTTTGCACAGCGTCGACGTGAAAAAGGATATTTTTCTCTCGCAACATTCGGCCAATCTGCGCAATCGGCTGGAGCGTTCCAATTTCATTATTCGCGTGCATAATTGAAACTAATATCGTTTGATCCGAAAGCGCATCCAAAAATTCTTCGAGTAAAATTTGTCCCCTATCATCAACCCCAAGATACGTGACCCGAAAGTCTTCCTTCTCTATATAATGTGCGACTTCTAAAACAGAAGGATGCTCAATGGCCGAAACGATAATATGATTGCCCTTAACTTTTAAACGACGGGCGGCTCCCAGCAGGCCCAAATTATTGGATTCCGTCCCGCTGCCAGTAAAAACAATTTCTTGACGTCGTGCTCCTAAAAACTTGGCTACACTTTCACGACTGTCGTCAAGCGCCTTTTGTGCTGCAAGGCCAAAACTGTGCGGAGAAGAAGCATTCCCGAATTTTTCAGTAAAAAACGGCAGAATCGCATCTATAACACGAACATCGACCGGAGTCGTTGAGGCATAATCAAAATAAATTCTTTGCATAACTCTTATCGTAATTGGTCAAAAATGAAACCCATCATACTATTAAGCTTATGCATTGTCAACTTGTTGATTGCCATGGTTTACAAATAAAACCAATTGCCATTAAAGCAAATTGGCTTAATTGACAAATGCAAACACCGATGCTATATTGGGAAATATTTTCGGGGGCTGCCTACGCAAAAAGCGTAGACTAGCCCCAAATGAATGCGAGCATATTCTCGAGCATTCATCCCAGGAGCGTTTTAAAGCGACGTGAGATTACATTTAAATGTAATTTTGTTAAATCTTTTTATTTTAAGGGGCTGCCCCGCAAAAAGCGGGACTAGCCCCAAATTGCTCTAAATGTAATTTTGTTAAATTTGTAGTAATTTGGGGCTGTAGCTCAGTTGGTAGAGCGCTTGCATGGCATGCAAGAGGCCACGAGTTCGACCCTCGTCAGCTCCATTCTACTTCGCTCAAATGTTTTCACGTTTGAGCTTCGTAGAAACAAGTTCATGGTTCTCAAATAGTTTAGTTTTTCTGCAAAATTAAAGCTGGAGTGGCGGAACTGGTATACGCGCTGGTCTCAAAAACCAGTCACTTCACGGTGGTGAGGGTTCGATTCCCTCCTCCAGCATTTTTATTTTCCTCCTATGAAAGACCTCAGTAAATTTCATCCTTTGCTTTTTCCCCCTCTTCTTTTTGTTCTATGTTTCTTACTACGCTTTAGTCTCATCAGTAAAGGACCTTTTGAACTAGATTGCCTAAGCTTGGCCCTCAAATCCGAACAATTTATCACCACCGGAAAATTACAATATCTTAGTGGCGCAGGCTATCCTCTGGCGGTTCTACTCGGCGCATTCTTTATCAAAATTACAAATCTTCTATCCATTCGAGATTCTGTCTTCGCAGTTAATTTCATGAGCGTCTGTTTTGGATCCGCTATCGCTCCTCTTCAATATCTTTTGACCAAAAATCTCATCCCAGTTGACTCATTGAACAATGTTACTCCCTAAGCGTAAATAGAAGTTTTTAAAAAGTTTAGGTTTTGGGAGAGAAGTTGATGCTCGAGCATTTCTTAAGAACTTATTAAGATTTGTCATAAATGGCTCAAATTAGGATGTTTTTATGACTTTCTATCGTCGAAAAGTGATGAATGATTACTCGACGTACGGGTAACACCAATTATGAGTCAACGAATGCCTAATTCGTTTTCCACGAGTAACATTTATTATGAGTCAATTCGCATCAACGAAAAAGCAGCAATATTTAGCTCAATTATGGTATCTTTTGTTCCTATCTTATTCCTACAATCACTGTTTGGCATCTCAATTACCCTATTCTTGTTTTTTCTACTGTTGGGATTTTATTTCCTGTCTGTGCCTTGCGGCATAGAAAGAAAATATTATTTCTTAAGCGGTATTTGTTTTGGCTTAGCAGCCGCGACAAGAGCCCAAGATATTGTCCTTATGCTGCCAGCTATTACTTTTTACATTTTTAGCAAAGAATCGAAATGTTCTACTATTCAAAAGTTCTACAACTTATCTGTCTTCGTCGGAATAATAGTGCTTATTTCTTTTATGTTTTATATGCCCGGCATTATTGATAGTCATCCAAACACTTTGGGTTCAAGTTTCCTTCAAAATTTCAACTATAGCGTGACAAAAAACTTCTTAGGACTTTTTTCCAAAAGATTTCCCACCGCTATCTCTGAACTGATAGCCTCCCTTACTGCTTTTGGATTTATTCTGGCTCTTTTAGGATTAATTAATCTAGGGTTTAAAAATCGTAATCTGCTCATCTTCCTTTGCTTATGGATTGCATTTCCTTTATTCTTTTATGGCAATATCCGAGCGCTTTGCCTTCTGCGTTATCTGAGCATCATTATTCCGGCGCTGATCATATGCCAAAGCTCTATTTTTCAGTATTCTTCCAAAAATCTTTTTCTGATGATTTCCAAAATCCTCGCTTTTATTTTAATAGTCGCTTTTCTATTTTATAAAATTTATCCTATCGCATATTGTCGACATAAAAATGCTATTTTGCCAGATTTTGCCCGCTGGGTAGAAAAAAATACTCCGTCAAACGCAATGATTATTTCTACAGATGACGCATTATTCACAGAATACTACGGACATCGCAAAATTTTGCATCGCCCTGCCAGTGCCTATGGCACAAGCAAAAAAGAAATTTTGCAATTTAAAGAAAACCTTGATCAACTGCTGGCTAAAGAAATCCCCATTTATATTAACGACGTTGGCGTTTTTTCATATGACAACAATGGAATATTCTTTAATTTTATTACTGAATGTTACGAAAACGAATTTGTTGGGGAATATCCTTACGAGCTTTGGTTTGCAGGGGCAACTTACTTACGCATCGAGGATATTGGTCTTTACCGACTTAAAAATAAAGGCTCAACATCAACTGCTGTTTTGAAAGAATAACTGCCATTAATCAATCGATGAAAAATCTCAACAAATTTTATCCTTTGCTTTTTTTTCTTCTTTTCTTTATCGCGAGCTTTCTTCTTCGTATAAGTCTCATCAGCAAAGGGCCGTATCACTTAGACTGCTTGGCTCTTTCTATCAATGCTAAGCAAACACTTGGAACTCACCAACTCTACTATCAATTTGGGACCGGATATCCCTTAACCGTTTTAATAGGATCGTTTTTTATAGCCGCAACGCAATGGTTCGCCAGGCACGACGCCGTCTTTGCCGTTAATTTCATGAGCGTTGTCTTAAGTTCTTTATCCGTATCAATTTTTTATATTTTTATCAAAAATGTTGTTAATAACCGTGCCGCTTTTTTTAGTGCTTTGTTTTTTTCACTTCACCCGATTTTCTTAAGCCTTAGCGTTTATGGAAACAGCCATGTCGTTTGCGTCTTTTTTCTTCTGTTAAGCCTTTATGCCCTGACGCAACCTCATCAAAAATTCCGCTACTTCTTTTTTTCTCTCTTCTTTGGTTTAATGGGTGCCGCCCGCCTGCAAGACATGATCCTAATGCTAATCCCAATAAGTATATTTTGGATTGCTTGGCATAAAAATATTCCAGAAAATTCTCAACGAAAAATTTTATCCTTAGCATTGTGTTTAATTAGCGCGCTTTTAATCGCCGCACTTTTTCACATCCCATATCTTTTGGGGAAAACATACACCCAATATTCCTCACAATTTAGAATATTTTGCAATATTGGACTTACAACTACTTTTCGCGGATTTTTTTCAGCATATCTTGTCCATAGCATCACAATTATCTTTTTTAGCACAACTTTAGCTGGAATCCTTATCGCATGGGTTGGTTTACTCAAAATGCTTAAACACAACACCTCTTGCGGATTATTAACCTTAGCCTGGTTTTGGGTTCCTTTATCGTTTTACGGAAATCTTCTGACATCAGTCCCGAGATTTTTTCTAATTTCAATAGTACCTCTATGTTTCCTGATAGGTTATGGCGTTGATAAATTATTATACACAAAAAAAATAATTATCAAATTTGCAATAATTGCTCTTTGCACAACTATTATCCTTTTACCTAACATTACAAATATTTTTCCAATCCTTTCCTTTCGACATTCTCACGCGCTATACCCTGCTTGGGCACAGTACGTTAAAGACCACACGGAGCCGCAAGCTCTCATCATAACCGGAGATGATGAATTATTTTTGAATCATTACGCACAGCGTAAAACTCTCTACCGTCCTAAAGCAATGAATCATTTGGATGAAACCGAATTTAAAACTTTCAAGGAAAGTTTGGCAACCCAACTCTCGAATCATGTCCCCGTCTACGTTACAACCATGGGTTTATCTACCTATAATCCCAACGGCATATTCTCCAATTACATACACGATCATTACCGACTCGAATATCGCGGGACAAAAACAATTGAAGATTGGCACCTCGGCGAATTATTTCTTACTAAAGTCGAAGAATCACTTTTTAGAGTTTACCAAAAGTAAATTTTGACACTCTCTATTGCAGATGTTAGACTTTCGCATATGAAAAGAAAAATTCTACCAATCGCATTTTTTGTAATCAGCTGGTCTGCTTTAGCATTTGCCCAACAGCCCTCACAAACAATCACGCTCAAAGACGGAACAACTTTAAAAGGCCAATTAGTAACCGTTGCCAATGGCTCCTACACAATCAATAGCCCAGCAGTCGGACAAGTCAAAGTTTCCGCTGACCAAATCTCGAGTATTACTGCCACAGGAGCTTCTTCTACAACCCCAGGCATACTCACTCCCGACGGGAAATTGTCAGCCAATACGGTCGATTCGATTAAAACCAATATGTTGCAAGACCCCGAAATTATGTCACTCATGCAAGAATTAGTTGCAGACCCCTCGGTGGTAGAAATGTTAAAAGACCCTTCCTTAATGCAAGTAGCTTTATCGATGGACCCCGAACAAGTCAAAAACAACCCTCAAGTGCAGAAGTTAGTACAAAACCCGACGATGCAAAAAATTCTTAAAATCGCCGCACAAAAAATGCAAAATACCAACGCACAATAAAATCTAAAATTAAAGTATTTCTTGCTGACTAAATATCAATTCACCGGCTTCATTATATGATTCGCGAAAAATCCGCTTCCCATTCTTAAAAGTGTCACGATACTGCAAGACCCCGGTTTTATAATAAATTTTTGTGATTCCCTCTTGCTTGCCATTCTGATAATTCATTTCAAAATAAGGAATCCCTTCTTCATCATAAGCCTTATAAACACCATCCAACTTGCCCTCTTTATAATATCCATCTTGATGCAAGCGCCCATCTTCGTAATACGTCCTGTAAATTCCGTCGAGCAAACTGTTTTTATAATCAACTTGCTTCTCTAACCTGCCGTTTTTAAAATACGTTTCGTGCGTGCCGTCGCAAATATCTACCTTAGGCTCTGTGACTTCCTCATGCCAAACAAAAGACTTGGGATCAAAACGTTTGGTGTCAACGTGCCTGCCTAAAAAACGCCGCTTTTGCCCACCAGCTATTTTTTCTTCTTCCTGCAGCCCATCACGCGAAAATTTGCTCAAGCATGTTTTGATCGCCTTATAAACATTTGTCTTACGATAATCACCATAATAATTAACACAAACTAATTGTGTCACATATTTTGTAACTACCGATTGTTGTTTTTTATCTCCCCATTCCAACCACCAAACAATTAAAATCAAAGAGGAGCAACAAAATAGAAAAACAACAAGAATCAAAAACTTCAAGAAATCAATATGCGTCGCAACATACTGCATAACCTGAGGCTTGATGTTAACACCTATAAAATCACGAAAAGCCAAAACCAAAACAAAAATCACGAGCGCAATACCCAGCTCAAAGGTAAATACTTTTTTTATATTTTTTTTGCGCAACATAAATCCAACAGATTCCTATTGCCGGATAAACCGATAAAATATTCCACAGTAGTATAATTTTGAATTATAACGGAATTAACAGATGGGACAAACGGCTTTCATGATTTTCTTTATTTAACCCCCCGCGACCGGTAAACGTATACTGTGTCGTCTCCACCGTCAGAATTTGCGTAAGGCATGTAGATAACCGATTTTATTTTAGGGTTATAAGACCATTTTTTGTAAATTGTGCTGGACGCCCACTTAATAGTATCCCCGCTCATCAACGGTGCGCATTGAACAGTCCATATTTGGCTAGCCAGATTTCATGAAATGGCGATTTCATAAATCACTTTATCGTCCCCGAGTACATTCCCCAGCAAAATGCGATTATTATCCGAACACCATAATGCGGCTGACCACGAATCGGAAAATCCCAATGATGTATTTAGAATTACCTCTTTGCTCCATGATGACTGATCTACCGAAACATCAATATATTGATCTTATAAGAGTTGATAGCGCAAATTGACTCATAATAAATCTTTCCACATCAAAAGAACCAATCAAATCGAATAATCCAAAATTAGTGTCAACGCAAGAATGTATTGGACATCAAAAAACGATTATCGTTTAAATTACAATCAGCTTTCTGGAGAATTGGGCGATCAGCTTAATGTCGTCTTTTCGGCATGCGGATTTAACATCAAAAGGCCTTTGCCTAAAACAGGCTTTTTCAGAAGCAACTATGATACTGTGGACCAAGCAAAACAGTTGGTTATTAATTCTTATTGAGTTTCATCGGGCCAATATAATTTGTCCCGTAAGCAAGTCCCGTTATAAACAACGTTCGGTCAATCGTGTTGCGCGTCAGGCCGCCATGATACCAATTGAACCATAACTCTGCCACCCCTAACTCGCGTACCGGTGGCATATTAGATGATGCTAAATCTATGGGGCGAAGTGGCAAAACCCGGAAAACCGCACCTGAATACCTGTAGGCTAAACGCCCGTCAATCCACATTTCTACTAACCCATCAGGTTTCCAAAAACGGCCATCTTGAACATTGATTTCATTGACCGAGTTAAGTTTTATATGCATTTCAATACAATACCAACGCCCCTTGTAAAGGACGCTTCCTAGGCCGCCACGCTGTCCAGGTTCCGACTCAGAACGGGTCATATGATTTGCATTGTAACCAACAGGCTGGCCATAAGGGTTAGTTTTAGCATCATAATAATTATAAAAATAATCATACCAAGAAAATCCCATTCCATACCCACCGTTTGCCGGACTTGGTCCTTCGGTATCGTTTATTGAGTCGCCAAACTCATGACGTAAACTCCATCCATAACCACCGCCAGCCCATCCGCTATTACCACCATATCGGGTTTTGTGCGCGGCATTGATCAAGAATTTCCCACCCATATCGGTCCACTTAATATTTCCATCGCTATTGACTTGTTTACGATCCGCTAAAGTCGGAGCATAAGGTTCCCCGATCCGCACATAATAACGTACATAAATTTCACCTAATCGTCCAAATTTATCCTCAGGCATAAAGATTTTAGCACTGGTCCCAAGAGTGCCGCTGACACCAACCTGTGAACCGTCAACAATAGGCTTACCTGTGCCTTGCTCAGTCCCAGCAGGCATGTGAACCCTTAGCGCACCTAAACCTGGAGCTAAAGGAACAAAACCTTCCTGATTATAATTCGACCCAACGATATTAAAATCCTGGGTAATGCCCCATATCCATTTTCCGTTATCCTTATAGGGGTATTTAGTAGTATCTGAGGAGCCGCCCCCCCACAAATGCGGTGAATACGCGCTTCTATCATCAAAATTAAAACCTGGTGCTATAAAATCAGATGCAGCACTGCCGTCCTCATAGCGGTGTTGTCCAATGATACTGGGATGTCGTGATAAATTCACGTCCAACGGATAAGCATGCGCGATACCTTGCGTGACAGGATCTGTGTTGACTGGGGGATCAGCCAAGTCAAAGAACACCCGGCCATTTCCCCCGCTCCAATGTTCACTAATATAAAAATATAATGTCGCCGACTGCACAGGCTTAACTGGACGTTCAAATTCGAATGCCACTGGTAACTGAACAGTTTCAAAAGTCTGATACGGTTCCCCACTCCCATGACCGAGAAAAGCTGACACACGACATGCCAATTTTGCCGTTGTCGAATCCGTGTAAACAACAGAAATATACGGACGTTTTTCCGGAGTAGAATTAAATTTCCCGGCTATGACACGTGCCGAATCCACGCTGCGTGCTAGCCATGCGTTCCATCGGCCAGTAGTTTGTACATACTGGAGGGCTTTTGTAATAGAAACAGAATACGCTGCGCCTTGAAACTGGCTGGAGCCCAAATTTGTCACGACAGACGCCCACGGCGTAGAACCCATACGCGTTTTCGTCGCGTCAATCCAGTCACCTCCAGGATTGTCCCAAGGCCAGCCTGTGCCAAAATCAACGTACAGATTGTGAGGACCTACTCCACCGAGAGATAAGTTCTTTCCTCCTGCTAAACGTGAAGCTATATACGGAGTTGAAATGCTAGTAAACAAATATGGTTGCCCGCCACGATAAGACGACGCTATAGGTTCGTCTGGTTGAGACATCGCAACGGCATTAAAAGTTAATGCCAAGGGGTTTGTTATTTCACCGTTACCTATCGCATTGATTATCTTGGCACCTTGACTGGCGGCCGTGTAGGTAAAGGTTTTACTTGAGGATAATTGTGTCAAAGAGATAGACTTTGGAATAAACGTCCCGCCTTGTCCGCCATCGCTCAAATTAAAAACCACGGTTCCTGTGATTAAACCAGCTAGAGAGAGCGTAAAATTCTCAGAGGCCATCCCAACAGTTCCGCTATTTGGGCCACGGAGTGTTGCCACAGGCATTGGGATTGGATTATCACCAACATGGACCGTGACTGAAGCTGATTTTACTCCTCCATCTCCAGAACACAGTACTACATAAGTAGTATCCGTTGTTAATGGCGGGGTTTTATAGCTTCCGCTGGTCGCTATCGCGCCCCAAGGTGTTGTGCAAGACACAGCATTATTAGCTGACCAGGAAATTAGAGACATTCCTTTATAGGCGACTTGTGAAGGATCCGCGGCAATATTAACGGTGACCATCATTGGCGGAGGATTAGTCTCTTCTTTTGTGTCTGCGTAACGATAAGCCCACGTATTGATAGAAAAAGTATTCTTGGTTGGAGAATAAGCTGCTATAAAAATAAAGACATTGTTGACAGGATCATACCCGATAGTATGAAAAAGGCCTCCGCCTATAGGAAAATCAACTGTTCTTTGCATGACCTTAGCAGTCCATATTCTTGCAATCGGGTCAAAAGCGTAAAAGATGCCGTTAGTAACGCCACCGCCAATGATTTGGTTATTCGAATCATAAGCCCATCCTGTTTCACCGCTGTCATCACCTATAGGCAAGGCACGCGGAGGCAGTGTACCTGTAATTCCTTCCATTTTTGTAACCGTCGTATTAGAAAAATTGTTTCTATCCAGCACGACTTCAAAAACAGTCCCATTATTAAGGATATAATACATTTTCTTGTTCGGTGGAAAATAAACTAAATTCTGGGCATAATACAATTCCCCTCTGGCAAAACTTTTCGCTTTAACACTTTTTCTGTTAACCGGGTCGTAAATATATATACCATAAGTAGAAACAATAACCACTTGCTTTGAAATCGGATCATACTCGGCGGCACCGTATTCATAAATTCCAGGAATTTCTCCGCCTGTTGACCACTTTTTCAAATTCGGCTGATAATGCCAAACCTTTCCTACAGAGCTCGTATCTGCGGACTGACATTTAGCCCCGCGGTCACTTTTCTCCAACAAAATTAATTCGCCAGTACTCTCGGCAAAAGGCATCAGGTCATAAGTATGTCGACTGGAGGGATGCCCCGTTGATTTCCAGCCTCCAAACACTGGGTCAAAATTGATTTCAATCAAATCTGCCACAGGAGTCGACGGATATGCACTTTGCCAAGTAAAATCTTCCAAATTCAGGACATCTACATCAGTGCGAGGGATTGAGGCATGACCCCCACCGAACATAAGCATTTGGTGATTTTTACTGTCATAGGTAAATCCACTATAATCGGTAATCCTCCAGGGGTATTCCCCGCACCCTACAAGCTGGGGCGGGTCATACTTTCCTAAATGTGTAGCTACACCAACTTGGAACTTTAATCCATCAATAGGCGGCACTGGTTTTGTTG
>CAZNNZ010000011.1:12487-22737 GCA_964574575.1 uncultured Planctomycetales bacterium | reverse complement strand
TTGGTAGGGAACGGTCGCGACTGTTCCCTACGGCAAAAATATCGATGTTAATTTAAAATAGGTTACCCAAAATTTATATCATGAACAAATCTCTCGGAAAAGGAGTCTTTTAAATTTTATTTAATTTCATCCTTCAACAAATCCTCTAAAATCTTGCACTGCCCGCAATTAATCGGTAGAATGACGTCCATTATTATGAAAAATTCCATTTTATTTATCACTTTTCTTTTTCTCCTAACGTTCTGCGAAAGACAAGTTTTTGCGCAACAGCCTTCGATCATTGATCAGATGATTCGCATCAAGCCCTCATTAGTCGAAGTAAACGCCATCAATGCCGCCGCTACACTCAATGCACCCCAACAACGCTCGCTTTTTAGAGATCCCAAAACCGGAAAAATCATAGTCCTTGACCGCGGCACGACACTGGCTACGTATGAACGCTCTGGCTCTGGCGTGATTTTACATTCCTCGGGAATCATTGTGACTAACGCGCATATTGTCGGCAATGCCCAACGGGTTGACGTGCTGTTGGCCGATGGCCAAAAACTTGCAACCAAAGTCGTGCGTTTTGCGCCAGATTTGGACTTGGCCCTTTTAAAAATTGAAACTCCCCTGCCCTTACATCCAGTTACTTTGGCAGACTCCAGCCAAATTATGCTCGCCCAAGAAATTTTTACTGTGGGCAGTTCTCCTCTTTTAAAAGAAGCGATCAGCGGCGGAAAGATCACCGGCCTTGCATCCAGCCGCAACGGCGTTTATAGCAATGCCTATGAGAGCGACTTTTTTCAAACCTCAATGAACATTTATAAAGGCGACAGCGGCGGGCCACTATTTAATCGCAAAGGAGAGCTGGTAGGCCTTATGACCGCAAAACTCTTAAGCCGGGATAATTCAAGCTTTGCCGTTTCGTCTAACAAAATCCGGCGGTACTTAATCGCCTATTTAAGAGAAACACAAAACACAAAATGAAAAGACACAAAGAAAATATCGCAATTTTTATTTTAATCTGGGCGATGGCCTGCACATTGGGGATTTATTTGCGCCTTTATACTTTGCGCAATAATGTCAGCCACGAGAATACCGAAAAAGCCACACTGACCGTCATAAACAGCCTGCGGAATTCGGCTTATCAGGCGGTCAAAAAATTTAATCCTGCTTTGCCCGAAGCCCAAAGGCAAATCCTTGCCAAAAAGCAATTTGATGCCGTTTTGCACAATGAAGCGCCCCAGGTGCGCGAAACCATTGACCGCGTTGCCCTAGAAATCCAAGCCCATGATCCGTCGGGAAAAAATCCGTTTTACCTGCCCGAAGCCGATTCATACTACTACTATAATTTGACCGAAAACATTGTTAAGACCGGCGCAATAAGCCCCAAAATTAAAGCAAGTAAATATTTTAATCCCCTTATGAACGCGCCACACGGATACTGGGAACCGCTAAACCTGCACCCTTACATTGGCTTTGCAGTTTACAAAATCGCAAACCTTTTTGAACCCGGAATTACGCTCATGCAGGGGGTAAGTTTTACCCCGCTTGTCATGACTGTCCTTATCCTTTTTGCCTTTCTTGCCGGTTGTTATATTTTAGAATGCACGCCGTGGATTTCTCTTTTGGGCGCCCTTTATCTTGTCTGCATACCGGTTTTTTTAAGACGCAGTATGTTTGGCTGGTATAAAAATGATCCAACCAATATTTTCTTTTTGTTCCTTATCCCAACGGTATTCTTTTATGGGCTTAAAAATATTAACCGACGCAAAACAGCAGTTCTTTCTGCGGCGCTGTGCAGTTTTTTGCTCGCCGCATATTCTCTTTTTTGGCAAGGCTGGGTTTTTTTGGCAAGCCTTATTGGCGCATCGGGGTTTTTGATCATTGTCTATAATCTTTTTATCCTTAGAAAAAAAGAAACGACACGAAACCTTTTGATTTATTTTTCGATAATTTTAGGCGGCGCTTTTTTAGGCATAAGTCTTATTTTTGGACCAAGAGAATTTTTTGTTCTCTTTAAGGAAGGCTGGGTAGCGCTACAAGACTTTATTAACCCTACGCTATCTTTGTGGCCTGATCTTTATATTGCCGTCGGAGAACTTTTGGCGCCTACAAAAGAACAGTGGCTTGAGATGATGGGTGGAATATTTTTTATAGGCGTTGGCATTATAGGGCTTGTCTGGCGAACAATCAAAATATTTCGACACCCTGACCAAAAAACCAACAGCGCAACTATTTTTATTCTGATTTTTTGGCTGGCCGGATTAAAATTATCTTTTGGCGCACAGCGCTTTGCAACCCTTTGTCTGATTCCTTTTGCTTTTGCTTTCACAATAGGAGCACAACATCTTTTTGAATTTACAAAAAGACACCTCTTAAAAACTTTTCCCGTAATGAACAAATCTCCTTTTGGACAAGGCCTGATTTTGGCGGGCATTATTCTTATTTTGACCTTTATCCCACTTAACGCGGCACAAAAAAAGACGCCCGAAATCCTCAACAAAATTTTTAACTCGACGTGGGAAAAGGCGTTAAGAAAAATCAAGGATCAAACTCCCAAAGACAGCATCATAAACAGCTGGTGGCCGCCGGGCCATTTTATTAAAGCCATTGCCCAAAGGCAGGTGACCTTTGACGGCGCTACAATTAATAAACCACAAAGCTATTGGCTGGCCAACGCTTTACTGGCGACCGATGAACAGATGGCCGCCGGTATTTTGCGTATGCTAAACAATAGCGGGAACGATGCAACGGATTATCTTGTAAAACAAGGATTTCCCTTAGCAAAAGCTGTTGAGCTTATCAAACAAATTCTCCCCCTTAATATAGAGAAAGCCCAAAATGTCCTTTCGCAAGTCTTGGACAAAAAACAAATCACAGAACTGCTGTCTTTGACTCATGCTAATCCCCCAGCGTCCTATGTTTTGCTTTACAATGATATGGCTGAGAATAGCCTACAGTTTAGTTTTGTCGGTAATTGGGATTTTCAAAAAGCTGCAGAAATAAACGCTCAACCCGACATCCGACGCGATGTCCCCCAGCGCAACTCCAAAGAGTATGTTCCTTTCTTGTGGGAATTAGCCGGCGGAGTGCCGCGCTATAGTCCAGAGCTTTCTGCTGTTTTAGAGAAAGACGGAATTATCACTTTTGAAAACGATGTGCGCGTTGACCTTAACACGATGACGTGCACAATTAATTCGCCAAGATTTGGCAAAGGAATTCCCACGAGCATTATTTATGAAAAAGCAGGACAATTTATCGAACAAAAACTTAAAGCCAACAGCTTGCCCTACTCGGTTATAATCTTTAAGAGCGGACCGTTTACCAAGTGCATGCTCGCCGAGACAAAACTTGCCCGTTCACTGCTTTTTAGAATTTATTATTTTGGCGGGAAAGGCTTAAATATTTTTGAACCATTTATAGACGAGCGCGATGCGACAGAGCGCACAAAAATCTTAGTCTATAAAGTCAATTGGGATAAATTTTAAAAACCTATTGCGGCGCAGACTGGGTTTGTGTTGTTACGGTCGCTTTTCCGCTGGCTTTGCCCGTGCTGCCGCGCATATTGCGCACACGCTCCTGCCGCTCTTTAAGTGTCAGCGGTTTATAATCTTCGGGGCCATAGCTATCCTCAGAATTGCCTTCTGAACTTCCAGCGGTAACAGACGTTACATCTGACGTCGGCAGGCTAGCTTTTAATTGAATACGTATTTTCCCCAGCGATTGCGGATCTCTCGTTTGTTTGACCGGCTCTGCAGGAGGCTTATCGCTCACAATTTCTGAACGCCCTGTATTAGCAGTCGCAGGCAATCCAGGAATTTGGGTAACCGGCCCATTGCTAATTCGCATCATCTTTTCAAGCTGACTGGCAAGAGTTTCCTCGCCCATCCCGCGCAGTTTTGTAACAATATCCAAAGCATTGGCTTGTTCATTGTTGCGGGCATACGCCATACCTAAACCATAATAAATCTTTGGATTTGGAACTTTTTCGACAATCTCCTTAAAATACTTGACTGCTAAACCCGGCTGAGATTTTCCAAAAAGATAAACCCATGCTAAGGTCATCTTAGCGGCGCCGGCATTCGGATCAATGGATAAAGCCTTAAGGCACGCTGACTCGGCCCAATCATGCTTTTGCGCTTGAAAATACGCCCTGCACATATTCGTATAATGCTCAGGATTTTGCGGCTCTAAATTCGCGGCTTGTTCAAAAAGCCAAACAATATCGTCGACATTACCATTCTGATCTAAATAAACTGACCCCAAAGCACTGTAGGCGGAGGCAAAATCAGGATCAGATTCAATCGCTTTTTCATAAAAATCAATTGCTTTAGGAATATCTCCCTGAGCTTGCGCAGACTGGCCCAAATCAAATAATTCGCTGACCGTATTCTGTGCAAAGCTTAAACCCGGAGAGAAAAAAAGTATTCCCAAACACAGTATTATAAAAATCTTGATTTTAGAACTCTTCTCAAAATTACACCTTAAGTTTTGTGACGGGTCACCCGTGCAAAAAATTTCACGAAAAATTTTAAAAACAGTTTTACGCATCATTTTTTATTATCCAAGGTTCTTCGAAGAAGATTTGGTTTATCCTCATCTTGATTTTCATATTCATCACTATTAAGTTGCCTTTTTTCATCTTCGGTAAGAGGTTTCTCTTCTTCGATCTTTGGTTTAATCCCCCAAAAATCATTCCACAAAGACTCAATACTTTTAACTTGCATACGATCCCCTGAGGCAACTTTATTAAGAGGCGTTGGCTTTTTTGTTTCAACTTTAGAATTGGATTTTGTGGAGGATTTCTTTGTTTTGGTTGTCTTTGATTTTGAAATGTTAGACGATGCGCCCCCCGAAGAAGATCCTGCGGCGCCAGATTCGCCGTCCATATTATCACTACCACCACCGCCATTTACTGATCCATTGCTATTGCCGCCAGCAGACGAGCCACCTGTACCATTTCCAGCACCACTGCCGCCTGAACCGCCACCGGAATTTCCTCCGACGCTATTTGCAACCCCACCACTCCCGCTTCCACCGCCACCAGCATTTTCTCCACCACCAACATTTCCTTCCCCACCACCGCCGCCACCGCCACCACTTCCGCCACTACCGCTTGCCCCACCACCAGCATTTTCTGTGCCACCACCTCCACCACCGTCCCCAGAACCCGTGGAAGATTTTGCCGCTTTTGACGACTCACCACCAGAAACACTGCCACTGCCACTACCACTTTTAACAGCTTTGGAATTATTCTCCCCCGAAGATAAAGTTCCTGCCGACCCACCCGACGAGGCCTGCCCCGCACGTGCAAAAACCGTCTTATCCGGCTGGCTAGACTTTTCTAAATTTAACTTTTCCTCCGAGCTTTTAGAATCAATGATCAATTTAGAAATCTTCATGATAACAGTCACTTCATCAGCGCTGGACTTCTTTCCAACGATATTGAGTTTCACAACCTTTAATAAATTTGGCGTGGTATCAATCTTATGAATAAGCTTCACAAGATTTTCAAATTTACCACTGCATTCCATATTAGCAAAATACTGCGCATAACCTTTTTTGTGAACAACATCTCCCGGGTTAAGCTTACCCGGATTAACTTCAACTTCTCTCGCAAAATTTTCTACCATCCCCAAAAAAGCCGAAAAAATCTGGTCTTCTGTTTTTGCCTCGTCGGGCTGATAAACATGATAAATTTCATTTTCCTTATAGATCTTGTCTTTATAGGCCAGATAACGGACGTCGCGTTTAATATCATCTTTAGTTTGAGCAATTTGACCATCCAAAGTCTTTAGTTGAGTAACAACCGGCTGGAGAAAAAGAAAATCAAAAACTGCTAGCACAATGACGCCCAGCGTCACATAAAGAAACATTTTTTCTTGGTTGGAAAGTTTTGAATAAAAATCGTGCAACACCTATAGCTCCTTTAACTTCGCTTATTTAACTACCTTATCTTTAGCCGGTTTTTCTTCTTTTGTTTCTTTGCCGGCTTTCTTTTCACTCTTTTCGCCAGGTTTAGCTTGTGTCGACGGATCTTTTTCTTCTTCCTCATCCGGTGCGCTGGCAAGACGAAACGTTATTTCAAAAGTTGCCATTTCCTTACCACGTTCCTGCTTGCTGGAGGTTGATTTGATTTTAACATTTTTAAATAAAGGCGAACCGACCAAAGCTGTATTAAAATCAAAAACACGCGCCATCGATTCGGAAATCCCCTGAATACTAATAGCGCCATTATCCTCAAGATTAATACTTTGCAAATACATCTCCGGCGATATTAATTGATACAAAGTTTTTATGACTTCCAACGGGACTAATCGGTCAACCGTGTAGTCTTTAATAATTTGTGTTTTTTGCGCGACATGGTCGAGGGCCAAAACATCAACTTGCTTTTGAGAATAATCTGCTTTAAGTTTTTCTAATAAAATGCCCCGAAAATAAATTTTGCTAAAGAAAATCGCGCAAACAAGCGCTAAAATCACCAGTCCATAAATCCCCAAGAAAATAATCTGTTTTCCTTTTTCCTCAATAGCCCGTTGGGAACGGATTTCATTAGGCGTCAAATCAAGCCGCAGGTCATCTAACATTGTCCCGACGGCAATAACACTCAAAAAAGAGTCGTCATTATATTCAGAAACCAAATTAAGCATAACCGGCTGTGGCGCCGAAATATGCTCCAGATACGGCAAAACATTAATCCCTGTTTTTAATTTTTCCTGTAAAAGCGGTTGAAGTTGCTCTAATTTTGCATCATCGCAAGTTAACAGATATTGAGAAGGCAGATCACCTATGTCTTCACCCTGATAAACCTCAACCGATTGAATAAGCTGGGCTAATAATTTTTCTTGTGCCGGCACACCTTCTTTAATCAAATGGTCTATTCCCACCGGAATACTGCGGCTGGTAACAATTGTTTTATTCCACGCAATAATAAAATCTGTCGTGTCATGCGAAATATCAATAATACCGACGGGTTTATCTTCTGCTTTGACTTTTAACAATTGTGAATAAAATAACGCCACCGCCTCGGGAGCAAAAACCACTTTTTCAATTCGAATGCCAGCCTGCATCATAAACCCTAATTGCTTTAAAATCTGTTCCCGATTAACAATAACCAAAAGGACTTTTGTATAATTGCGCTGAAAAACACCAATGGTGATATATCCAATTAATATCTCTTCGCGTGAATAAGGCGTATGCCGGCCGGCCTGCAAATCAATGATGGATTTGATCTCTGCAGGGTCAATGGATGGAACTTCAATATTTTTTGTCGTGACTATGCTCGGCGACAAAGCACAAATTGCGTTAGGTTTGCTAAGCCCTAACTCTGTTACCAGTGCCCGGGTTATTTTTGGGAACTCTTCGGGAGCGACCCCATGAACATCTTTTTTGACAACGCCGATAACCGACTTTTGTGCCCCAGCAACTTTTAGCTGTGCAATTTTAAGGCAATCATCAGTAAACGAAATGCCAATATATTTCTTTTCTTTGGTAAACATAAAAAAGGAAAACCCGGATAATTTTAAAAATCAAAAATGTTTAATACTCTCGCCAGTAAATGATTTTATCATCAGCGGCGTCAAATACACAGGCAATGCTTGTGTTTTCTTTACGTGACAAAAACATTGCCTGACTTTCAACACGAAAAATCTTTGAATCCACAACAAACGCAACACCTTCAACCATAGCTCTAAATTTATCGGCCTCTGCATCTTTAAGTCCAAGAGCCGCAACTGTTTTTTCGACTAACATATTGCGATCTTCAAAGAAAAAATCGTCTGCCGTATTTTCTAACCCATCAGCACCACGTCGTATACCGACGAGTGTTTTAGCCTCTTCTTCACTAAACCCTAAAGCCATTAGAACCGGCCACGAAACAGTATTCATATTAATTTGTTCATCACCATAAATCGTCACATAATCCTTAAGAACGCTATAAATCTTTTCACTTACTCCCTCAACCAACTTGATCTCGTCGAGCGTTTCATATTTTGCTTTTTTCTGCGGGTAGGGAAACTCTAAATTATCATAAAAATCATCGCTGCTAAAACCTTTAAGTTCACTCTCGCCGTTTTCGCGCCAATCAAAAATACCCGCCGAAATCGTGTCCGCCTCATCTTGCGTTGCAATCCCCAGCGCCATCAAAAGTCTGCGAATACTGTCCCGATCAACCGTATTAACATTTAACCTGCGCCTCTCATCTGTTACGCCATACATTTTTGAAGAATCGTCAGCGCTATTATACAAAACAGAAACTTGCGCCTGACCAAATGACAAATCACGAAAACTTGCAGGATTATTGTAAAGAGTTAGCGCGCGAAAAAGAGGATTGTTTGTTTTATTGTTAAAAGGCTCGTTTCGAATAATCGCAAGCGCTTTATAAATTGCTGATTTTGCTGCATTGTGCAAAACATTGATACGTTCTGCTCGAGCCAAAAACGCGATCTTATCCTGGGTCATAGCGCTAATTTGGACAGCAAAAACAGCCAAAAGACTAAGCGCCCAAAGCACCATAATAAGAACACTGCCTTGCGTATGCCTTATTTGCTTTTTCATTTTTCTTGGCCCATCGGGATATTTATAATTCTCTGCAAATGCCGGATGTTGCCGCCAACCTCTGCAAAATCAACTTCAACTAAAACGCTCACGGGGATCTGTTTAGAAACTGCCTTTTTAGGTTTTATTTTGCCATCTTCAAAAAAGAAATAGATAAACCGCAAACCCTCAACAGAAGTCGCCAAAGACTGGGCTTGAAATTTCTTCTTTGTCTTTAATGCTTGGCTGTAATTGCTTTGCCGACGATAGATTGTCTTTTTTCCTTTTTGAAAAAAATACTCAACTGCGCCCATCTGTTGGATAATGTGATTCTTATCTGGTGTTTTTAAATCCGCAGGCATCCTTACAATCGTAGGAATAAAAATCTTGTCTGCCTTACCTTCAAATTCAATAAGCGAATAGGCGTAGGTATTGTGCAGATCGCCGCTAATCTTTTCAAAAAAAATCGCCACATCTTCCTCTGCCGAATAACGCCGACTGTATTCCCAAACACGCAAACCATTGGCAATAGCGTTATAAACGGCAAGGCCGGTTACCGATAATAAGGAAGCGACGATAAGCATCTCAATAAGAGTGAAAGCTCGTCGAAAAAATCTTTTATTCTGAAGCGGGATTGGTGACATTAAGAGAAAGTTGTGCATGAAGATTAGTCAAATAAATATCGCGTTTTATACTGACGTGCCTGTCACGATCCGGCCATGACAGGACAATAGTCACGGGCAATAAGCCGATAATATTATTTTCTACCGCCGCAGGAAACAGTGAAAACTCAAATCGGACATTGCGCCGATCCAATAAAACTTCGACAACTTTTCCATTCTCTTCTGCGGCAAGCTGACCTGTAGACTTAAACTGATTTTCTAAAAGGGCAATCTCATGCTCCATTAAATTCGTTGCGTATAAACGGCAAGATAATTGGGACTGATAATCCAGCGAAGTTAAAAGGACTTTATAAATTCCAACAATCCCAATCGACAAAATAGAAACCGTAACCATCAGTTCCAAAAAAGTATATGCGCGTAGACTTTTTAACAGCGTCCTCATCCTATTCCCAATTAATAATGTCATCGTCGTCAATAGATGTGTTCTTGCCTTTGGAAGACAAATCATAATCGCGGCGATGATCACCGGGAGATTTATAAACATACGGATTGCCCCACGGGTCAATTGGCTTTTTTTCTAAGTATGGACCGTTCCAATTGGTGGGCACTGGGCCGGTTTTTGTTTCCTTCATCAGTGCCTCTAAACCTTGTGCCGTTGTCGGAAAATTTCCATTATCAAGCTCATAAAGTTTAAGGGCCGTCGAAAGATGCGACTCGATATCAGTCTGCGCAATCGCTTTTTTGGCCTGCTCCGAGCGACCGGACATACGCGGCACAACCATCGCAGCCAAAGCGGCAATAATAATAACGACCAGCATAATTTCGATGAGCGTGAACCCTTTTTTTATTAATTTAAATCCCCTGTACATAGCAAGTCTCCTGTTTTATTACTGATTAAAAGACAAAATCCATTTCTTTTCCAAATCTTCAAAATCCTTAAACACGCCCGAATAAGCAAAACTCAAAGCTTGGGCAAAATTTTTATTATCGCGCAAGGCCCGACACAAGCGGCCAAACGCATCCGTGCCATATTTACTAACTAAATAATCAACGACCGATAAACTTTGTGCATAAAAAATTTGAGCTTTGCGACCATCTTTTTCTTTT
>CAZNNZ010000011.1:9708-12477 GCA_964574575.1 uncultured Planctomycetales bacterium | reverse complement strand
ACAGATTGGTTACGGCTTATGACTGTTTTCATAATTGGCCGAACCATAGCCCGCTTGTCTTTTTCTTGCATTTGCGCCACCCCTTCATCAAACCAAATCGGGACATTCATAGCATTGGGAATAAAATCATGCAAAATCAAATGACTAATCTCATGCGGCAAAAGTCCGTCGACAAAGTTCTCTTCCTGTTTAAACGTAATGATCGTCTTCGACTTAAAAAGCCGTGAATCACGATCCGCATAGCCCGTTGACCACAACGGCTGGCCAGTACTAACTACAAATGAACTTTGCGTGGCAAATAAAAAGATTTCGACACGATTGTCCCACGTCCACATCTTGTTGATCCGCGAATACCCAATATCATCGCCGATTTTTTGATAATAACTTTCTGCCCGACGCAAAAGCTCCTTGGCTAATCCTTGGTCATTTTTTTCTTCATAATAAATTACAAAATGTTTGTCTTTGATCTCTCCCCAACCTGCGTCGACGGCAGAACAAACGCCGACAAAAATAAACCCAAATAAAAACAAAATAAGGACTGACGCTAACTTTTTGATAAGCCCACCTTTTTACCGCGCAAAAATATCCAGTTGAAAAATCGGCAAAAGCATCGCAATGACAATGACGCCGATAATAGAACCGACAGCCAAAATCATGGCCGGTTCAAGCAAAGTCGTCAACAACTTAATCGATTCATTAGTTTCCTGTTCATACGTATCGGCAATATCGCTTAAAGTCGCACTCAACGATCCCGATTCTTCTCCAACCACAATCAAATCACCCAACATAGCAGGCACAATACGCAAATCTTTAAAACTGCCGCCTAAAGAGCGCCCCGCCAAAAGATCATCCTGGCATTTGCGTAGTTCAACGGCGATAACTTCACTGCCGACAACCGGTGTAGACAATTGCATTGCCCGCACAATCGGAATACCACTTTTTAGCAGCAACTGCAATGTCCGACAAAAACGCGCTAATTCTACTTTAAGAATAAACGGCCCTAAAAAAGGAATACTTAAAAGCACCTGACTTTTATACAACCGGCCTTCCTTAGTCCTATCCCATTGTTTAATCAGTATTGCAATAACAATACTCCCACCCAACATCCAAAGCCAGTTGTGAATTAAAAAATCACTCACAGCCATCACAATCTGCGTCGGCAAAGGCAATTCCTGATCAAAATTCACAAAAATAGACGTAATATTAGGCATCACATACGTCAGAATAAAAATAACCGTCCCCAATCCAAAAATTCCCATAAAAATCGGATACGCAATAGCGGAACGGACTTTAGAAGCAATCTGCTGTTGTTCATCTAAATAACTGGCAACATCGGCGACCATAACTTTAAGATTTCCGCTTTCCTCGCCGGCTTTTATCATCGTCACATAAAAATTTGAAAAAATAAGCGGATACTCCTCTAAACTCTGCGAAAAACTTTTTCCGTCCTTAACTTCTTCATAAATATTTTCAATCGCCTTTTTAAAATACGGATTTCTTATCTGTTCACCAATCAACTCAAGTGTACGCAAAATAGGAATGCCTGACTTAATCAGATTCGCCAATTGCCGAGTGAATAAATACAAATCTTTCGACGAAATTTTCTGGGGCCGCAATTTAACATCTACGCCCCGCAGACTGCCGGCAACGCCTTCCTGAATAAAAACCGCAATCAAACCCATCTGATTAATCTTTTCGACCGCCTCATCTTTATTCTGAGCCTCAATTTGACCCAAGACAGTCTGAGCGTCTTTTCTCTTTGCTTTATAATGAAAAATAGCCATCAATTATCCCCCGACGAATTCTTAGCACCGGCTGACTTTACACGAACAAAATTATCCAATCTAACACGATCTGCACTGGAAATATCAAGAAAATACGCCGCCAAATTAAACAATGCCGAGACGGAATCTTCTTCAACACGACAAATCTTTGCCAAACAATCGATGCTCTTTTCACCTTTTTCTAATTGCAACTTGATTTCCAAAATCGTTCCCAAGGGCAATGTATATCCCGTCACAAAACGCACACCGCCTGCGCTTAAATCTTTGGTTATCGAAGCGTGCTCAACCCCATCTGTCGTCAAATGTGTCATATCACTATCATCCTGATCGACGACCTGATAACGAATCCCGGCGCGCGCCTCAAGACGCGAATACGTCCGCGAATTATAATCATCGACACTTTTTAACATTTCTGGCGTAACCTCACGAGAAATATCCTTATGCCCAGAAGACTTTGCCCCAACGTCTTTTGAATCTTTTGCTGGTTTTTCTATAAGCAACTCTTCATCTTTAACAGCAATTTCCATGACTTCCGAAACGCTGGTAATACCTTCCAAAACTTTTCGCCAGCCATCCTGTCGTAACGTCGTCATGCCGTTTTTAACCGCCAATCTTTTAATCACACCCGCACCCTCTTTACCCAAGACAGCGGCACGGATTTCATCATTCATCGCCAAAATTTCATAAATCGCACTGCGTCCAAAATAACCAGTCCCATTGCATTGGTCACACCCGCGCCCCTGATAAAGCTTGACCGCCTTTGCGTCAGGCATTTTAAAAGTCTCAGCAATCTCGCGGCGAACATCATCCAAACCGGAAACAATTTCCTCTTTACAGTGACTGCAAATAACTCTAACTAAGCGTTGCGCAATAAAAGCTTCAATACTCGACGACACCAAGAAAGGTTCCAACCCCATTTCAATAAGCCGCGTGACCCCACTGGCCGCATCATTCGTGTGTAAAGTTGAAAAAACCAAATGCCCCG
>CAZNNZ010000011.1:0-9698 GCA_964574575.1 uncultured Planctomycetales bacterium | reverse complement strand
CCCCGTCAATGCAGTACGAATCGCAATCTCGGCGGTTTCCGCATCACGAATCTCACCGACCATAATAATGTCAGGGTCATGCCGAAGCACACTGCGCAAGCCAGAAGCAAAATCAAAATTAAGTTTTGAATTAACCTGGATTTGCGTAATGCCCTCTAATTCGTACTCCAGAGGATCTTCCAAAGTAATAATTTTTCGGTCTGCGGTATTAAGTTCATTAAGACAAGCATACAGCGTCGTTGTTTTTCCGCTGCCGGTTGGGCCGGTGACTAAAATAATGCCGTGCGGCTTTTGAATAAGTTCTCTAAACAAACGCAAATTTCCTTCTGCCAAACCTAAACGCTCAAGACTCAAAAGCGTAACGTTCGTCGGCAAAATACGAATAACCATGCTCTCGCCGCGCGGAGTCGGAATCGTTGAAACGCGCAAATCCAAATCCTGTTCACGGGTTTTAACAACGGCACTACCATCCTGCGGCAAACGTTTCTCAACGATACTCAAATTGGCCATTAACTTAATACGAGAAATAATTGAAAGCAAAAAAGGCTTAACCCCGGGAGGGATATTTGCATCCAGCAAAATACCGTCGATGCGATAACGGACACGCACCTTAGCGCGATACGGTTCAATATGAATGTCAGTGGCCCTTTTTTTGTGCGCTTCTAAAAGAATTTCATTGACCAACTTACTTACCGAAGCATCATTGGCACTCATTTCCAAATCTTCAACCCACGCCGCAGGAGCTTCATCCCCAGCAGATTTTTTGGTATCTTTTGAAAGGCGATCAAGGGTATCTGCCGCAAGCCCATAATATTTGTTCAAGCTTTCCGCAATCTCAGCCTCACGCGCCAAAACCACCTTTGGTTCCAGTCCCAAATGCACACGGATCTCGTCTTGAAACTTAATATCAAGAGGATTAGCAGTAGCAACTGTCAAAACACGACCGTCGAGTTTGATCGGCATAAATTTAAAATACGTTGCAAAACGGACAGGAATTTTTTCCACCACTGCTTTATCTATGGTCAAAGACTTAAGCTCAAGGAAAGACAATTGATGAACAGTCGCCAGTTTTTCTAAAACTTGCCGCTCTGGGATCAGGCTTTTACGAATAAGGTAAGTATGCAAAGCTTCCGCCGACGACTGCAACTCTGTAAGCAGTTGTTTGGATTTATCAGGACTTAGAAGTCCAGCCTTGACTAATTCGTCGGCTAAAACTTGATCGCTGTGTTTAACCATAAAAAATCATTATCCCAACTTCGGCGCTTTGCCGATCATATAAAAGTCTGAAGGCTTGGTCTTGTCATAATCACCGGCCAAAACTCTTTCGACCCCGTCTAAGGTTTCATTAAGATGAACGTATTGCCCTTTTTTACCTGTAAAAACTTCACTGACCGAAAACGGCTGTGTCATAAAATTCAAAAGTCTCTGCGCGCGCCCATAAACCATACGGTCTTCCTTGTTAAGCTCTTCAACCCCGATAACCGCAACAATTCTTTTCAAAGAATTATATTTACTAAAATGTTGAATAACGGTCTGCGAAAGGTCAAAATGCCTTTTCCCGACGACGTTAGGATCCAGATTACTGCAAGAACTTTGCAAAGGGTCAATCGCCGGATACATACCGCGCTGAACCAAGTCCCGCGACAAAACGACAGAGCCGTCGAGATAACTAAAAATCGCAACAACCGCAGGATCCGTCATGTCGTCAGCAGGCACGTAAACCGCTTGTAGAGCAGTTACCGAACCGCCACCCGGCGCAGAGCGAATACGTTCCTGAACACCACTAACCTCAGAGGCTAAGGTCGGCTGATAACCAGTTTCCGCCGGAACGCGGCCCAAAAGAGTCGAAACTTCCTGCCCTCCCTGAATAAAACGAAAAATATTATCCATAAAAAGTAATATGTCTTTATTTTTTCCCTGCAAATATTCGGCCAAAGTAATTCCCGTATTAACGACCTCTGCACGAGCGCCGGGCGGCTGATCCATTTGTCCGTAAGCCAACATAACATTATTAAGAAGCCCGCTGTCGGTCAACTCGTGAAACAACTCATTGCCCTCTCGAATCCGCTCTCCGATTCCCGCAAAAACACAAGCACCACCATGTTCCTTAACAATATTATTAATCAGCTCCAAAATAACGACGGTCTTTCCGCAACCAGCCCCACCGATAATCCCCGTCTTCCCACCTTTGACTAGAGGATACAAAAGATCAAAATATTTCAAACCGGTTTCCAAAACTTCCATCTTGGCCGCTGTCTTCTGCTTAAGATCGTAGCCGAGCGTTTGTTGCAAAACCCGAATCGGTTTTCGAATTGGAGCATTAATAGGCCCCTTCTGGTCAATCGGATTTCCGACGGCATCCATAATGCGACCAAAACACTCATCACCAATAGGAATCGTAATAGGTTGAAACGTATTGTAACAAGGGGCATTTAACTGCAAATTAAGCGTGTCATGCAAAGCGACAGTGCGCACAAGATTTTTGCTCAAATGCTCCGCTGTTTGCAAAATAATAGGCTTCTTATCAAAAGTCGAAACCTCAATACAATCATACAACGCAGGAATATCATCAATATTATCAAAACGAACGTCCACAACCGGGCCTTGCACTGAAGAAACACGCCCCAAACCTCGTCGAGGTTTTTTCTCTTTAACGTCTGCAACAGCGGCCACTGCAGGCTTGTCCGCCTGGACAGGATTATCCGCTGTGGCGGGCTTATTTGCCTGAACAGAACTTTCCACTGTGGCGGGCTTGTCTGCCGCAGCTACTTCTTCTGGCTTAATTGAATCTAGTTGTTTCTGCTGTTCTTTGTTTTCGTTTTCCAAGAAAAATACTCCTTTATCCCAAATGCGGCCCTTCGGGCCCTACGATTTTGCTTTACCAAAGTAAAAGCTTTGGCTAATGCAAAATCCGGGTTTAACGTCGACCACCACCGGACATCATACGCGACGTAAAAACCTCACGCATACTTTTGTCAATATCGCCTTTACGTGCCTTACCGAAAGCGGCGGCAATACCTTTTTTATCTTTTTTCATTTTCTGCACACTCGCTTCCAACTGTTGTGACTGTGCCGCAGATTCAGAAATAGACGTGTCATGCAAAACTTCATAAATACGACAAACCAGCCACATATCTGCCAGATAACCAATGACATCAACGGGGTCACTTTCTTCAATAACAGATTCAATACTATCAACAAATTCAGCTTGTTTTGTTAAAAGCTCATCACACGGTAAAAGTTTAATCGTACGGGGTTTCTGCAAATTAAAATTCTTTGACCAAGGATAAACAACTAAAACCTTTCCCATACGCCCTTGCATAACTTCGTTAATGATATGATCTTTAATCTGTATCGCAGTCTCATAAAGACCGACCTCGTCAATATTCACAAATGTTTTCATGTCTGGCTGAGCAGAATGCATACGCTCAACGCCTTTGCGCCCGACGACTATCAAAGTACTATTAGGATTCGCTTCCTTTTCGGCCATAACATGGCGTATCGTTTTAGCATTCAAATCCCCCATAAAACCGCCCTCGGACGTGACAGCCACGATACCAATTTTAGGGTTATCATTAGACACTAAAGGATGACGCACCGTCGAAAGACTAATCATACGAAAAAACTCAACAAACGATTCACCAAAACGGGCAAAACGATCCTTACGCGTTGCTAATTCATGAAACTTGGTATCGGCGACGTCTTTTAAAACCTGAATGATTTCGACAAGCTCGGTAATATCATCCAAATCATGCTTGATTTTCATCGCTTTTCCCATAACTTTAAATCCCTGGACTAAATTTAAATAAGTCCTTTTTCAATTTTTTCTTTAAGACTAACAGCACTCTCACGGACCATATTCTTAAGACTCCCATCTAAAGCTAAACTGCCAAAACGCAAAATCATTCCGCTTAGAATCTTAGGATCTGTCGTCGCCGTAACTTCCATCGTCCGTCCTAATTTACTCAAAAGTGTTTCGCTCAAACGATTGCGCATGCGCTCCGAGAGCGCCGAAGAAGTAACAACCTCAGCGGTTTTAATTTCTTCGCCAATCATTTCCATATCCATTTTGGCCAGACTCTCAATAAATTCCGAAATCAAGCACTCCTCTAAGGCAATACGGCCTTCTTTACTCAAAACATCATCCAAAATCAACGCCGTAAAATCAACCGCGCGCATATCCATTTCTTTACGAATATCTTCTTTCGTGTTATTCGCTTTCACAATAATTTCTTCGCCCTCTTGTCTGGCTTTGGCAATCAACTTTTCGCGTTCTTCTTTTGCAACTTTTTCTGCATCTTCCGTCATTTTCAAAACCAGAGCATCCGCTTCCGCCTTGCGCTTGGTCAACTCCTCGCTGGCTTGCTTAATCTTTTCATTTAATTCCGTTTGCTTTCCCAAGACCGCTTCTGTCTCTTTATTTAGTCTATTAAGATCTTTGTCAATGGTGTCCTTGCTAAATTTCCAAATAAAAAAACCCCCAACACCAACGACAACCATTCCAATAATGATCGCCCTAACTAATAATGACCATAATTCCATTCGCTTAGCTCTCCTCTCTAAAAAATATTACTCTGATACTAAAATCTTAAAAAATACTAAAATAACAGTCAAAGAAACAACTTCAATAATGACGAGTTTTAACATAATCCCCAGCTGAATGGCCGGCGTTTTACTCGGATAACGTCCAATTTTCGTAATCAGCTTATATCCCAGCCAACCGACACCAAGACAAGGAATCGCAATCATAACAAAAAAAATGATAATAAAAAGTCCTGCCGCTGAACCCATAAGCTCCTAAAAACTTTTTATTTTTTTCATTTTCCAAAAAGTTGAAAAATGATAAGAATTGCAATAATCGAAATCACTTCCACAAAAAGCAACATAACAAGCATGCCCATAAAAATTTTGGATGCCGCCGAAGGATTACGACTAAGCGCCTTGATAACCGCATAACCCAAAACGGCAATAACAATCGACGGCCCTAAAACCGAAATAAGCATAATCGAAACAATTAAGAGTGTTTCTGCCCACTGCATTTTTTATTCCTATCCTTTGCTTTAACCCAAATTTTGCATTACAACCCATTGCGCGACGATCCGTCGCGCACAAAAAAGTGAAATGCAAAATTTGCCTTCGGTTGTCCCGCAGGGACAAGGATTAACCCCGCACGTCTCGACAAAGTCGAGACATGCGGCCCTTTGGGCGGATTTTGCTTTGGCCAAGCAGGAGCTTAGCTAATGCAAAATCCGGGTTAAATATGATGCGTTGCATCTGGATCTTCCAGCGCAATGTCTTCGGCCTTTTTCCCTTTTTGCGGCCGCAAACGCTCTAACTCCTCTACGAGAACAATGCAATCATTGGCAAAAAAACGGATCAGCCCAAACTTGATCGGTACCGCTTCACGCCAATTAATAATAATATTGCCAGCTATCAAAATTCCCAAAACCGGATAATGATACGGCAATAATTCATATTCGCCGTGATCCCCGGTAAAAAAAACGCTCTCAACTGCTCCCTGATACAACAATGCCTCCGGCGTCATAATCGACAATTTAAAAGTAGATTTATATTGCGCCATTATCTTCTATTTCTTGGAGGTCGCTTTGTCAAGAGTGTCCACGCCAACTTGCGAATCCTCACCTTCCGCATCTTCTTTCGGACGCTTAAGAGTAATTTCCTTAACGTACTCCGTCAAAACAGCATCCATAACTTTCGTGATCTCATCATCTAAAGCTCTTTTTTCGCGCAGCTTTGCTAGCATTTCGGGATTTCTTTTAACAAAATACTCATGAATCTCTTTTTGAAAGGTAATAACTTCTTCAATCATCAATTCATGCAAATGCTTTTTCGAATATGCATAGAGAATAACGACTAATGTTTCCGTTTTAACCGGATGATCGCGCTCTTGCTTTAATATCTCAGTTAAAATACCTCCCGCCTTAAGTTGATTTTCGGCTTCATCAGAACCACCAGAAGTTTTGAGTTTAGATACACGCAAAACTTCGCGATACTGCAAAAATTCCAAACGCAGTGGTCCGCTCAACTTTTTGACTGCTGGCCACTGGACCTTACTTCCGACGCGAGAAACTGACAACCCCAAATCCACCGCTGGCTTTTGGCCTTCACCAAACAACGGTGTACTTAAATAAATTTGCCCGTCGGTCATCGAAACAAGATTCGATTGAACATATCCCGTCAAATCTCCTTCGAGCGTTTCGACGATTGGAAATTGAGTCATCGAGCCGCCACCTAATTTTTCCGTCAGGTATGCGGCGCGCTCAACCATTTTAGAATGTAAATAAAAAATATCGCCCGGATAAGAATCCCGACCCGGTGCGCGGCCAAGCAAAAGAGAAATTTCACGGTAAGCCCAAGCGTGTTTAGTCAAATCGTCAAAAACGACAAAAACATTTTTTCCCTTATACATAAAATATTCTGCAACGGCACAGGCAACATATGGCGACAAATATAATTGTCCCGGCGGCGCAGAAGCCGTCGCCGCCACAATACATGTATAATCAAAACAATTATGATTTAAGAAAAGCTGAACAACTTTTCCCAAAGCAGATTGCGCTTTTCCAATAGCGCAATAGACACAGATAACTCCCGTATGTTTTTGATTAATAATCGCATCCGTGCCGATGGTTGTTTTTCCGGTCATCTTATCACCTAAAACCAACTCACGTTGACCAAATCCGACGGGAATCATTGCGTCAATAACTTTAATACCGGTTTCAAGTGTGCGGTCCAAAACTTTGCGCTGCAAAATAGAAGGAGCCTCAACAAAAATCGGGCGCATTTCATCAGAGATAAGTGTTCCTAAACCATCTAATGGTTCGCCTAAAGGATTAATGATACGGCCAATAAATTTACTACCGACGGGAGTATTGAAAGGCTCGAGCGAAGCAAGAGCCTTGTCACCTGTTTTAAGATTAACTTGCTGGCGAACGATCAAAACCTGGGCTTCTCTTTCATCAAACCCGACGATAATTCCAATCGTGCCATAACCAAAACGAATAACTTGACCATTAATGCAGTTGCGAAAACCTTCTACGATGACGATACATCCGCGAATAACGCGGACAATGCCTTCCTCTGTATAACGCAATTCAACCATGAGAAATTAACCTAAAGAGCCTTTTATCGTATTTTTTAATTTAGCTGTGTAAATTATACCAAACAATCCCTGCAATATTTGGAAATTCATAAAAAGTTATGCGGTCTTATGAACCCTTGGTTGGCGGCGCGGGTTTAGGAACAATCGCTACTTCTTCTCCGGGCTTTAATGGAGAACTATCAGATTTTTTTGCCGAACGCCCAGCCCAAATAAAGAAATGATACGTCGTAAAAAATGCCACGAAAGCAATACATCCGCCAATAATTTTCCACGTCATCGTAACGGAAATACCTTTTTTGAAGATAGCTTCAGATAAGGCCTGCAAACCACGCAAAGCTTGCAAACGTTTTAAGACGTTTTTAACTTTATTTCCTTCCAACTGTTCAAGTTTTTTAGCACGGACAATAGCCAGCATTTGTTCAATACGCTCGACGGATTGTTTAACATCTTCATAGCGATGCTCATTAGTGCGAAAAATCCCAATATGCTGATCCGGCGGCAAATCACGGCTCTGCGTTTCACGGATCAATTCAATATTTTTTGTCAACTCATCAAATAAATATTGTCCACTGGACGCATATGCAGAATCCTTTATTTCATTCATAGCTACTTTCGCCCGTTTCTCCATCGGGTCAAGTTTATTGACGGGAAATCGCCAAACGTCCTTTAAAACAACTTCATATTTTCTTTCTTCACCAGGTTTAAAAATCTCTTCTTTAGCGAGATAAGATTTTCCTTTCTTTTCATCAAACCGAATATCGAAACCTTGTTTATCAACAATATCCTCTTCCCTAACTTCGGCAGGAAGAAAATGTTTTTGCTTAACCGTTCTTTCTGTGTCAGTGGAAGGATTTTTGACTTGCAGAACTAACTTAATTGTTTTACCCTCATCTGCTAAATCTTCAGACTGTGCTTCTTTTTCCAAGAAATTCGGGTCATAAATTCTTTTGCGGATTTTTTCAACAATCCCAGCATACGCGCGGTATTGTTCAATGCGCCGTTCAATGTTATCCACATAACTTTGCTGTTGAGCAAGAATAATATCTAACTGTTCAAATAATTTGTCACGTTCCCGCTTTGCATTTGGATAAAGTTCTTTATTGCCTTCCAATAAAGATAAATTCCCATCCATGTTTTGTTTTAATACATCAATCTCTTGGGAAGTTATGACCCAAACGTCATTAACACGGATTTTGAAAGTTTTTGACTCTTTAGGATTAAAGTTCACTTTTCCAATAACATAATAAAGCATTTTGTCGACGTCATAATCAACCTTTAGTTCACCGGAATCAAGAACATCGCTGGGCTGAAGTTCTTTCGGCAAATAATACTTCACATCAATTTCTTTGGATTCTGTTTCTGAAGAATTAACAGCAATAAGATTAATCGATAATTCGCCGGCAAAAACTAAAGGATGCGGGGCAAAAGTCAACAGCGCAGAAACAATGAAGATTTGAAAATATTTTAGAATATTCATGCCTAAGATTACCCGCCTTCAAACCATGATTTGACAACGACGCCTTCGGATTCCGTAGCATCTTTAAGAGCATTGAGTTTGGCATCAATTTCATCAAGCTTGCCATAAACCTTTTGCTGATCGCTAGCTTCCTCTTCGGTCAAAGGCTTAACGTCAAGACTACCACCACCTAAACCAGCCGCTTTGTTGCTTTCGTTAACAAAATTCGCTAGTGTTCCAACCATTTCTTGTGCGACTTTGCCAGTTTCTAACTGGCTTTCTGAAATTTGTTGGGTAGCAGTTTGTAACTGTTGTAATGATTCATCAAGTTTTTTAACTGACTCATATGTCGATTCTGTTTTTCCTTTTGCACCCAATTCTTTTCGTACACCTTGCGCTTCACCTAAAGCTGATTCTGCGCTACTTTTAGCCTTATCAACATTCGTTTTAATGTCCTTAAGACGTGACAATTCACCAAAAATCGTATTTGAGGTCGTTGTATCCGTCGTGACCCCAACAGAAGTTTCCAGTGTATCCACATAATCGTTAACTTTAGCAATCTTTCCAAAAACTGAAGCCGTCGAAGAAGTATCTGTTGTCGCACCCAACGAAGTAGTGATTGTATTTACTTGCTCAAGGATCTCTGCGATTGTTTCTGAAGAAGCGCCAGTTTCAATGGATTGGACCGTCGATAAAATTGTGTTAGCCATACCAAACAAACTATCTGTTCCTGTATCGCTAGAACTTCCGATCAAAGAATTTAATGTATTAACTGCATTTAAAATAGCGGCAACATTGCTGACTAAAGCTCGTGCATTACTAGCTAAATATGCAATATCCGACCAATTTATATTTGCTGCAGTCATCGACGCTAAATCCGCCCAATTGATACCCGAAACACTGCTTAAACCAATATCTGCCCAATTAACACCTGTTCCAGACATATAGGAAATGTCCATCCAATTAATCGCAACCGCACTCATAGCTCCTACATCCAACCAATTAATTCCAGCGGCAGACATATTGCTTATATCTTTCCAATTGACTCCAGCATCACTTAATGAATCAATGTCCGCCCAATTAATACCAACATCAGTCAAAACATCTAAATCAGCCCAGTTA
>CAZNNZ010000010.1:19331-24534 GCA_964574575.1 uncultured Planctomycetales bacterium | reverse complement strand
TTGGGTTTAGTATTTTGCATTATTTAAGCATTCTTTGGATATTAGGCACGCCGATTGCGGCTCGGCCATTATTTTTCTTAGGCATTATGCTTAGTATTATGTCAGTACAAATGATTTCTTTGGGGCTTATTGCCGAGCTTTTTATTTATTATGCTAAGTCCAATGGAAATGAAGAGTTGATCAAACAAAAATTAAACCTTTCTTAAAGTTGGGTTGCATGGAATTTCAAGAAATACTTTCTCAGAGAAAAAGTGTTCGTAATTTTAAGCCGCAGGCTGTTGTTCGTACGGATATTTTAACAATTATTCAAGCCGGTATGGCAGCACCTTCGCCTTGCAATCAACAGTTGTGGCGCTTTGTCGTTGTGGATGACCCTAAAATTAAAGAACGTTTGATTGGTGAGGCTTATTCTTCAACGATCATCCGTCGGGCTGGAAGTATTATTGTGGTTATCTACGATGGATGGAATTATAAGGAAGCGATTCAATCCGGTTCCATGGCTATTATGAATATGCTCAATTGCAGTTGGGAATTGCAAATTGGTTCCTGCAGTATCAATAGTTTTGGCAATGAAAAGAAAATCAAAAAGATCCTTGCGATCCCGGATTCTTACGTCATTGTGGCGTTTGTTCTTTTAGGTTATTCAGATGATTTGAAAAATCCGCAAGTCCCTTTGGTCGCCCGTAGGCCAGTTGATCAGGTAATTAGTTTTAATATGTATGAATCGGTAAGGGATTATTTAAAGAGTTATGACCCGCAAAGTTGGAAAATAGAAGATCTCAACGATTATCAGAGGTATTTTTGCCGCAAGACTTTTTTGGGTAAAACGATGGACTTGGTTTCAGATTATGAAATTAAGGTTATTGAAAGTGAGCTTAAAAATCTCCCCGGAAATATTTTGGATGTTTTCTCTTATGACGGTTCATATCTGAAGTTTTTGCCGAAAACAAAAATAATTTCTTTAAATCTTAATGATGTGACCGGTCGCTATGCTTTGAGTGCTTTGCCTTTGGATGAAAAAGGCAGGTCATTACTTGAAAATCTCACGTGGGACGAGTTGTTAAGCCAAAAAAAAGATCTTCAGGATATTCGGCAAGTGACGATGATTATGAAATCTGAACGGGTTTCGCAAAAGATCTTCAGTGATTTATTGGAAACTTTAGGCCAACAACTGACGGGTGCAACAGAATTTACGCTTATTTCACGCAAACGTAATTTTTTTCTTAATGCTTTTTTGTTTTTTCTTCGTTTAGTTTTTGGCGACGATGTTCGAAAGACGGGAATGTTTGCTTTTTGGGGGCCTTTTTGTCCTATCGACGTCAAAGAAATTTGTGCTTTGTTTAAAGCAAAAGGGTGGAAATGCTTTGAGCAAAAACAGTATTTCTTTTTTCCTGCATTTTTTCAACAGGTTCTTCAAATGGTTTTTCAATATTATAAAAGTGGCAAGACCAGTTATGTTCACCGCAGTGTTCATCGCAACTTTATAACGGAGTCTTATGGCAGACTGCTTAAATTTCAGGGGTTAAAGGAAACAGGCCACGGATCTTTGGTTGTATTAAAGTTTTGCTTAGAGAAAAGATTATGAAGAGTAATGTTTATCTAGATGTTATTTTTCCGAATGTCCCTCGGATATTGAGTCAAATTAATTCCAACATCGGTTCGCAGACTTTTGGCTGTTGCGAACGTTACCATTGGCATAATAATGTTACTGCGACTGCTAATGCCCGTTTTCAGGAAGCCGTTTTAACTTTGGCACTGCTCTATAAGTATGGTCCGTCAGAATATCAGCACAGTCCTTTTCTTTTGCGCTTAATTGACGGTATTATGAATTTTTGGGTCAAAATTCAAGAGTCCGACGGGTCTTTTAATGAATGGTATGTTCATGAAGGCAGTTATGTGGCAACAGCTTTTTCGTCTTATGCAGTTTCAGAAACGCTTTTGCTTTTAGGCAAAGACTTGATTCCTAATACCGATGAGATCCTTTCATCGCTTGTGAAAGCTGCTTTTTGGTTGGGGCAGCAGAGTCAAAAGGCGGTTTGTAACCAGCAGATCGGTGCTTTGATAGCGATCTATAATATCTATTTGCTCACGCATGACGATGAGATTGAAGCTATTGTTCAAAATTATGAACAAATCATCGTTTCTTGCCAAGTTGCCGAAGGGTGGTTTTTAGAATACGGGGGGCCTGACATTGGCTACTTGTCTTTGAGTGTTGACTATCTTGCGAAATATTATCAGAAAACACAGTCGAAAGTGATTTTTGAAGTTCTTCAAAAGGCGCTAAAGTTTTCGGTCGATTTTATCCATAGTGATGGGACTTCTGGGGGGACATATGCCAGCCGAGACACAGAGTTTTTGATTCCACATGGTGTCGAGTTGCTCGCTGCCAAAAATGAAAATGCTGCTTTTATTGCCGGTGTCATTCGAAAAAATCTTGCCGAGAGTCGTGGCATTACGCCGTTTTCTTTAGACGATAGGTATTTGATGTATAACGGTTATACTTTTCTTCAGGCTGGATTAGACGCCCTTGACAATTTGCCAGAGGTCTCTTTAAAAAGGTCTAGTTTTGTTCATTATCCTTTGGCGGGAATTGCGATTTGGCGGCATAAGGGTTTAGAGTGTATAGCGAATTTGAAAAAAATAGGCGTCTTAACGGCAATTGTCGATGGAAAAAAGATTTGTGACAGCGGGATTTTAGTTGACGCACCGCAACCGCTTTACAGTGGTTATTTGCAGGATGATGTAAAAATTTTGTATGTTAGTGAGCAAGGTTTTAGCGCAGAAGGACATTTGTCTTTTTTGAAAGAAAATTCGATGACGCCTGCCAAGCAAATCTTTTTGAATTTTGTTCAGCTTTTCGTTGGGCGATCTGAAAAATTAAAAGTTTTTATTAAAGAGGCGCTGCGCAAAAAATTAATTACAGGACATAAGTTATCCGACGTTGTTTTAAAGCGGACAGTTTATGTTCAAGAGGATGCCCTGCGGATTGTAGATGAGCTTAAAGGGTTAAAGACTTTTGATAGAATTATCGTCGGGGCGAGGCTTTCTTTTATTTACGTCCCATCGGCGCGTCTTTTCCAGCGTGAGAACCTTTCGGAACAAAACCCTGAGTATATAACTGTCGAGCATCTTAAAGATGGTAAGTTTGTCGTCTCTCGAGAACTTGCTAAATCCAATGACAACGAAGAGTTGATTATACAAAAAATAAATATTTAAAGTCTATGAGTAGAAATCGACAGTATAGTTTTTTTGTGCGCGAGATAATCTCGCGATTGGTGCAGGTTATTATTTTTTCAGTTTTTTTTGAGGTTCCGCCGCTGCGGCAAATTCGGCATGCGATTGTAAGGATGATGTTTAATGGTGCCAAAGGTATTGATGTTGGTATGGGCTGTTATTTTGTTGTTCCGCATGTTTCGGATTGTGCGCATATCAAGATCGGCCAAAATGTTAAGGTACATCGTAATGTTGAGATTGATTATAGTGGTGGGGTCATTATTGAGAATGATGTTTGGATCAGTCAGAATGTTTTGATTGAGACACACGAACATAAAATATCGGCAAGACCCAAAAAAGAGTGGGGGATAGAGTTCTCGTCTCTGGTCATTGAACAAGACGCCTGGTTGGCTGCTAATGTTACAATTTTACCGAACGTCAAAAAAATAGGGCGAGGCGCGGTTATTGGTGCTGGTGCGGTTGTAACCAAAGATGTAGATGCGATGACAATTGTCGGCGGAGTCCCAGCGAGGGTCATTGGAAAAAGATCTTAAAGAAAGGTTTTTGTGAAATGGTTGACCCCTCTTTTGAAAAATTGACACAAGCCTGCCTTTCGATTGATCAAGTCCAGTCGGACTTTCGTAATGCTAACATGTATCCGCTGCTTGTTTCGTATTTAAAAAAACAATCCTTGTTGGATATCGGTTGCGGATCAGGGCATTTTTTGCATTATGCACAACAAGCTGGATTTGAAGTTGCTGGAGTTGAACCTAACGACGGGTTAATCAAACTCGCTGATAGATTGTACAGGGATTTGAGCCCTAAAATACAAAAGTTATTTGCCGAGAATTTGAGTGAAGTCAAAGGCTGTTACGATAATATTTCTTTGATTGATGTTCTGGAACATATTCAGGACGATGTCAGTTTATTGAAGAAAATTCCTAAGCTGCTTAATCCCAACGGCCAACTTATCGTTTTTGTGCCGTGCTTTTCACATTTATACGGTGTCCGTGATAAATCTTTAGGACATTACAGGCGTTATCAAAAATCTGAGCTTATTGACAAATTGACCAACTGTGGTTTTGAAATATTATCTATTCGATATTGGAATATGCTTGGATATTTTCCATATTTTATTTCTGAGAGGATACTTAAGAAACCGTTGGGCTATGACCTTAGAACAAAAAGTGCGACAAACAAAGGAATTAAGAATTATCTCAATAAGATGTTGGATTTTTGGTTTAAATATATTGAAAATCGCGTTGATTTTGGGTTTGGTTTAAGTTTGTTATGTGTTACTAAGCTGGACATGAACAAACAACAGAGTTGTCAAAATACAACCTTCGGGTAAGGAAAAATAATCATGGGTCAAAATAGTAGAGTCGAAAAGAAATATATTTATCTGATGACCGCAATCATAGTCTTGTTTTTATTGGTTTGGTTTTTTTCTGCTAAAAGTTTTACAGGCTGGGGGGATGAAATTACGCATTTCGCGACGGCCAAAGGGCTTGTTGAGACCGGCGAATATAAAGCATGGGGTTTTGATACAGGACATATTAAGCCGTTTGTATATACACGTGGGCTTGTGATTACCTATCTTGCCAGCCTATCTTATAAAATTGCTGGTTTGTCTCTTTTGGCTTTTCGTGTGATTCCTCTGGTTTTTGTATTGCTGACATTTTTAACATTTGCTTTGTATATTCGCTTGCGATATCAGGCCACATGCAAGGCGTTGGCGTATGCCGCTGTTTTCTTTTTTGGACAAGCTTTCATTTTTGAACAGTCCGTATATGTCAGAGTTTATGCGCCATTAGGATGGTTTATGATGATGAGCTTGATTATTTTTTGGGAAGCTTTCAGTGCATTTCAAAAGCGCAATGTTTCTCTGGCAGGTTGGTTTTTATTTGTCAGTGGAACACTGCTTATTTTGCCGGCAGCTGATCACTGGCAAGTTTCTCACATAGCCATTTATTTTTTAGGGTTTCTTTTG
>CAZNNZ010000010.1:18167-19321 GCA_964574575.1 uncultured Planctomycetales bacterium | reverse complement strand
CGAAAGTGTGCAACAGTATTATAAAAATTGACCAGCGACTAAACGCTAAGCGAAAGATTGCCCTGGGGATTTTTATTCTTTTGTGTGCGCCGATGATTGTCTTTTCTTTGGATATTAGTATGTCACATTTGATTATGAATACTAAGAAGCTTGTTTTGGGACGCAATTTTGTTACCTATTGGGATAATATTGCAGGGCTGGCCCGTTACGTTTTGACTGTCAATGTTTGTTTCTTAGGCATCAATTGGGTCGTGCAGGACTTAAGAAAAAATAAAGGGTGGAATGTTTATTCATGGTTATTTTTTCTTGGTATTGTGTCAGGAATTGTGATTGGGCTGCTTAATCCGCACAATCATATATTTTATTCGAGGTTCTTTTATGGTTCTGTTGTATTAACTGTTTTAGGGTTTTCTCAAATGTTACTTCAGCGGGGATTCTCTAAAATAATGATGCGATGGATTATTGGAATTTTTATTCTTTTGAATGCCGGTTTGTTTGCGATAAATGTCTATTGTGAACGCAGCAATATTCGTATTCCCATTTCATGGTTGGAGAAGAATTTAAAACAAGATGATCTCTTGCTTGTCTTTTCTACTCAGCTGGAACTTCATCGCGGAGAGTCTTTGCTTAATCGTACGTATGCTATCTCTCCTAGCCAAGATTCTGCAGAGATTGAGAAATTGCTTAGTTGCCTTAAGTTAAGTAAGGCAGAAGATATTTATTTTTTGTATACCGACGAGTATCAATTTCGTGACTATCTTTATTTGTTGACGGTAGGCGAAGATCGTAGTCCACCCAATGACCTGCTTAAAGAAGTGTTTTCTTCGCAACCTGTGATCCCCGGTTTAAGGTCGTGTAACCTCGTTAGATTTAAAAAGGCCCAATTGGTTATGGCTTTGCAAAAACTATTGCGCGAGGGGTATCCACCCCAATTTAAAGGACTCGAAAAAAGGATTTTAAAAAAAATCCTAAAACCACTAATCAAATAAAGTTTTAATCAACCTTTGTCATATTTGTTAATCGAAAAGTTTTTATGGGCCGAGTATCTCTTGGATTAGAGCAGTGCGTTTTATTCTTCGAATGGCTGGATATCGCAGGCTTGTTCTTTGATGTTATTTCGTATTTTCTAAAACAGGGCAGTAAGATATCAAAAA
>CAZNNZ010000010.1:8843-18157 GCA_964574575.1 uncultured Planctomycetales bacterium | reverse complement strand
TTTGTTTTTGATGCCACTTTGAGTGCATTATGTTTGGCCCGATGCGTAAGCTTTTTATTGAGATGGAAAATTGAGATTGTCCACTTTGAACTCTCCGACATTAGGGACCAAGAGAATTTTTCCACGCGCTTACGCTTAGATTATTTTGACGTAGGGGTCGTTGCCGACAAGATTGCGGCCAGCGCAGTTTTTCAAAATTATATTTGTCACTTTAAGAGCCCGCAGCATTTGAGCAATTACCTGGTTAAAGATTTTATCGAATTTGATTTTTTAAGCTTACAACATCATCGTCAGATTTTGCATGCTCTGACACTTATCAATGTCAGTCAGTGGTATTTGAAAGACAAGCCCAGCAGCATAAAGTTATTTTTAAGGAAACGAAATTGGTCTGGGATTTTAGAGCAATATTCTCATAATTTTAATGTCCAATTGGTTTTCGTTGCCCCTTTTTATAATTTCCTTTTTGACGTAAAGAAAGCTATTCGTGAGGCTTTATCTTGCTATGTGCATTGGGGCATCTTTGCTTTGCGAAATTTGAAGCGAACCTTTCGGAAAATACCTGTCAGTGATGCGTCTAGCACAACAGATTTCCCGTCGGAAAGATTGAAGTATAAATTAGGGGTTAAATATTATGGCCATTTGAATTTAGAAAACAAGGATGCTTTTTCAGATTTGTTTTTTTATACTCAGTCGAAATTAAATGGAAATGACATTACGCTTATTTTTAGTTTGCCGCAGGATCCGTTGGATGAAAAAAAGTGGATAGAGCTGCAAAGACATAAAATCTCCGCGCTTGTGCGTTTTCCAAGGGCTAGTTATTTGCCGTTGGTGAAAGCACCGGTGTGTGACCCGTGGAGTGCCCCATCGGGATGGCATTTGAGTGACCCTTTGCCTAATCCTGAGCTAAACTCGCAGGAACATAAAGTTTTAAGAAAGAAAACTATTGAATATAACCGTCAGTTTGGGTATTGGAAAAATCTTTTTGAAGAAAGCAATATTCGTTTGTTTACCCATTGGTATAAATACGATGCTAAGCATATTCCTCTCGCAGATGCTTTGAAAAGTTTGGGAGGGATATCAACTGTTTATCAGCGAGCTTATGAGTCGCATCCGATTCGAGGATTGTCTATTGTCGCGGACGTAGTTTTTTGTTACAGCAAAAATAATTTTGCTGTTGAAAAAGAAAATTGTTCTGATATCGAGTATCAAGTGGTTACTGGGTTCTTAGGTGATTTTCGGTTTGCTTATTTAAAAGAAAAAGCGCTTGAGATTGCCCAGCCTTTGCGCGAAAAAGGGGTAAAGCGCATTATTGCTTTTTTAGATGAAAATACGGTTGATGATGGCCGTTGGTTTATCGGGCATGCTTTTACGCAAAAGAATTATGCCTACTTAATTGATAAAGTCCTTAAAGATTCTCGGTACGGAATTATTTTTAAGCCCAAATTGCCTTGGAATTTACACCGTCGGCTGGGTGCTGTGGCTGATATGCTTGATCAGTTGCAAGCATCTGGCCGTGCCGTTATTTTAGCAGGCGGATCTTTGCAGGGCATGTATCCGCCGGCTTTGGCGGCATTGGCGGCAGATTTGACCATTCATGAATCTTTAAGTGCTGGATCCGCGGGTGTTGAAGCGGCGCTTGCTGGTATGCCGACGCTATTTTTAGATACTGAAGGCTGGCCAGTCAGCCCCTTTTATAAAGGTGGATTGGGAAAAGTTGTATTTCAAGATTGGCCTTCTTTATGGCAAGCCTGTGAAGATTTTTTCGAAAAGCCTGACGCAAAGTTTAGCATAGGAAATTGCACGTCTTTTTTAGATGAAATTGACCCTTTTCGCGACGGGTGTGCGGCAGAGCGGATGGGAACATATTTGAAATGGTTGCTCGACGGTCTTAATGATGGATTGTCTCGTGAAACGGTTTTGGCTGATGCCGCAGAGCGGTATACAAAACTTTGGGGAAATGATAAAGTTCATTTTAAAAACGATAGGGAGTTATGTCTAAAAAAATAAAATATCTGATCACCGGCGGGGCGGGGTTTATCGGGAGCAATTTTGTGCATTACCTTTATCGAAAGCACAAGAATATTGAGGTTTGTGTTCTAGATAAATTAGGTTATTCTGCGAATTTAGAAAATTTGCGTGAGTGTTCTAGCCGTTGGGACTTCGCATTTATTAAAGGCGACATTTGCGATGCGAAAGCTGTGGCCAAAGCGATGGCGGGGGCGGATGTGGTGGTTAACTTTGCCGCAGAGGTGGCGGTTGACCGCTCGATTGATGACCCGCAATCTTTTTTGAAAACCGATATCTTTGGTGTTTATACGCTTTTGGAACAAGCGCGAAAACAAAAGAATTTAAAGAAATTTATTCAAATATCGACGGACGAAGTGTATGGCCAAATTTTAAGGGGAAGTTTTAAGGAAAGTTCTGAAACTCTGCCGCGCAATCCGTACGCCGCTTCCAAATTAGGTGGTGAGCGTTTGGCCTATAGTTTTTTTAAAACATATAATTTGCCCGTTGTCATCACACGTGCAACAAATAATTATGGGCCTTTTGCATATCCAGAAAAAGTTATCCCGCTTTTTATTACAAATCTTTTTGACGGTTTGTCCGTTCCGGTTTATGGCAAGGGTGCGCAAATCCGCGACTGGCTTTATGTCGAGGATCATTGCAGTGCAGTTGATCTTTTGATTCATAAAGGAAAAAATGGCGAGGTTTATAATGTTGGCGCAGGTTGCGAATGCACAAATATAGAGCTGACAAAACGAATTTTAAAATTAATGGATAAAGATCAGTCGTTTATAAAATTTGTTGCGGATCGTCCGGCCCATGATTTTCGCTACAGTCTTGACTGTACAAAATTAAGAAAATTAGGCTGGCGGCCAAAATATAATATTTCCGACGGGCTTAAACAGACAGTCGATTGGTATTTAAGTAATGAGGCGTGGTGGCGGCCTGTTAAAGTAAAGTTGGACCAACGTTTTATCAGTGGATTTTGGGGGGATAAAAAATGAAAGGCGTTCTTTTGGCGGGCGGTAATGCCCAGCGGCTGCGGCCTTTGACTAAGGTTACCAACAAACATCTTTTGCCGGTTTATAAAAAGCCGATGATTTATTATCCCTTGGAAACTTTGCTAAGAGCTGGCATCAAGGATATTTTGATTGTCACCGGTGGTGAACATGTCGGTGATTTTTTTCAATTGCTTGGTTCCGGCAAAGAATGGGGCGCACATTTTAGTTATGAAATTCAAGAAGGCAGTACTGGTACTGGCGCGGCTTTGCTTTTGGCCGAGGATTTTGTTGGTGACCAAGCTTTTATGGCTATTTTGGGGGACAACATTGTCTGTGAAGATGTCGGAAATTTTGTTTCGGATTTTCAAAAAGATACGCAAAAGTTTAAGGCCAAGATTTTGATTGCGAAAGTCAAGGATCCACAAAAATACGGCGTTATTGAGTTTGATGGTAAAAACATCAAGAATATCGTCGAGAAACCAAAACATCCGGTTTCTAATTATGTCAACACCGGGCTTTGGATGTTTTTGCCGGAAGTGTTTGATTTGTTGAAGAATTTGAAAAAAAGTCCGCGCGGCGAATATGAAGTGACGGATGTGCTTTCGTACTATGCCCGCCAAAAAGTTTTGTCGTATTCTATTCTCAAAGGCCCGTGGACGGATGCGGGTAGTTTTGAATCACTTTACAATGCTACTGTGCTCATGAAAAAGTTTGAAGATCAGCAACTCAAGAAAAAAAATGATTAAAGTTGCTAAAATTCTTGTCACGGGTGCTAACGGTTTTGTCGGGCGCGCACTTTGCCGGCGTTTGATTAAATTAGGACATCAAGTTTATGGCTTAGATTGCAACGATCCGCTAGTTGAAGGGTTTGTGTCTTTTTATTGTCAGGACATCACAAAAGCGTTTGAGATAAAAGAAAATTTTGATTTTGTTTTTCATTTGGCCGCCCATAATGTGACTTATGTTGGTAATCCAGAAGCGAATCTGTATCATCGGGTCAATGTTGTGGGAACGCAAAATGTTTTAAAGGCAGTTAAAACGGATCATTTTGTTTTTTTATCGACGACAAAAGTTTATTTGGCCGAAGGCAAACTCATTGATGAAGACAGCCCGATTTTGCCTTTGCAGGAATATGAAAAAAGTAAATTGGCCGCCGAAGAGGTTTGCCGCAAATCGCTGGATCCTGCGAATTTATTGATTTTTCGTTGTGCTAATATTGTCGGCCAAGGCCAACCGCAAAAGGCCGTTATTCCGGTTCTTTTTAAAAAGGCGCTGGCCACAGAAACGATGGAAATTTTTGTGCCGCGAGGTTTAGTCTTGCAGTTTTTGTTTTTAGAAGATTTGCTTAATGCACTGGTTAAGGTGGTTGAAAAAGAAAATTTATCCGGCGTCTATAACCTTGCGGGCGACGAGCATATCCGTTTAGACCAATTGGCTCAAATGATTAAGGAAATTTGTCATTCTACGAGCGCAATTGATTTTACGGATGAAAGTGTGCCTGCATTTTCGCCAATAAGTTCTTTTAAAGCGGAAAAAGCGTTGGGCTGGACAGCCAAGACAACGATCAAAGAAATTTTAGCGAGTTATCAGTAGTTTAAAAGGCGTTTTTTTATCTACCAGGAATCCCGGTTCTATTGACATCTACCGGGAATCCCGGTATACTTGCGCTATGAAAATACATATCCCCAATAGCGCATTTTTGGGTAACATAGATCCATTTTTTAGAGGATTTGATCCTCTTGACCCACGTTACCTTGATATTACCGCAAATGATAAATGGATATCGGTGCATCCTGTCGTTTTATCCATGATAGCTGCTCTGGGAGTCGCGATGAAACCGGAAATACACTGTGAAAAGCTGGAAGCAAAGTCTAAGCATTATCTTTTGCGTATGGGGCTTTTTAAGATTTTAAACATCAAATCAGATATCAGTATCGTTGAACATGAACCGGCCGGCCGTTTTATTCCTTTAACGCAGATCCGCACCTCAACCGAATTGACAAATTTTATCAGGGAAATGGTCCCTTTATTGCATCTTCAACCGGATCCATCGCAAACGATCGGTTATGTTGTCAGTGAGTTAGTACGAAATGTGATCGAGCATGCTAATTCCGAGGATGGGGCTTTTTTATGTGCGCAGTATTATAAAAAAAGTAACACGATCCGTATAGGTATTGCCGATACGGGTGTTGGGATCAAAAAAGCCATCAGCCAATCCTACTCGGTAAAAACTGATCTGGAAGCGATCAAGCTGGCTCTATGGCCGGGCATTACCGGGACAACCCGAAGAGAAGGCGGAAATGAACAAAACGCGGGCGCCGGATTGTTTTTTACAAAATCGATTGCGTGGGTCAACCGTGATTTTTTTATCCTTTACAGCGGGCATGCGCTTTATAAATTATTGCGAAGATCCCCGACATCAAGATTGCGTTTGAACGCCGATCCTTTTAAGGACAGGCATTCCGTCGAGGAACACCTCCCGTTTTGGCAAGGAACAGTTGTGGGAATAGATATTAATCTTGATCAAACCGAAGAGTTTTCTAGATTATTGGATGCCATACGTCAAGTGTATACAGACGCGGTCAGAGAGAGACGCAAAGAAAGATACCGCAGGCCAAGGTTTACATGAAAATTATTCATATTTTTGATCGAGCCGGAGCTTTTGCTGAAAACAAAGATGTCGCCAGAGACATCCGGATCAAGGAGATTATCCCGGCATTAAATAAGGATGAAGACATTACGCTTGATTTTAGCCGATCACTGTCCTTGATCGTATTGAGTTTAAATCTTGCAGTATCAAGGTTCAAAAAATCATCGAGATCGTGACCGAGTACATGCAAGAGGGCATGGGGATGGAAAACGATAATTGAGAAGGGCTTTAGTCCCTGTGTACCGGGGATTTGTAGTCGGTCATCAGTGAAGCTAAGACAAAAAATGGCAAAAAAAGTAAATTTGCATATAATAGAAACTAATGTTAAACATATACATATATTCTTTTACCCTCAATTGATGGGAGATATTTCGCGATGAATCTATATCAAAATAATGCATTTAGAGTTTTGGGACTTTTGACCGATGTGACAACTTCGCAGATTGTTGCAAGAGCCAATGAGATCAAGGTTAAAAAGTCTGTGGATCTTGGGGCTGGTTATGAATACGATTTTCTCTGGTTAGGGCCGATTGACCGCAGTGAGGAAAATATTACCAGCGCTGTTCAGCGGCTTGAGGATCCGGTCCGTCGGATTAAACAGGAATTGTCGTGGTTTTGGTTACAGTCCGAAGGCGATCAAAAGGCTGTTAAGGCCTTAACCAAAGGGGAGATTCAAGACGCTTTTGCAATTTGGCTTAAAGACAGCGGTTTAACTGTTTCCCATCTTTATTCGAAAGAAATTTTTCCTTTGACGACTCCCGAGGCTTTAACGGCTCTGCATAATCTTTTTGTTCTTTTTCAGGCAATTCTTTTGCGCAATGAATTGAGCAAATCTGAAGATCAAATTATTGTCTTGGTCGAAAATGACCCTAAGAGTCAAGAAAATTGGGCGGTCGCTTTACGGGTCTTTAACTTTTTGCATGCCAATCAAAAATTTTGGGACTTGGTTAAAAAGCGCATTGACCAGATGCAGGATCGTCGTGCCCAAAATGTTTCGATGGATGAGATTAGAGAAAGTGCGCTTAATAATGCGCTTTCAGCGCATTTCTTTTTGATGACAAGGGCTTTGGGCAATAAAGATTTGCCTATGCTTGATAAGCATATTGAGATTCTCGAAAACGCCAATATGGCTGTGGACCTTTATAAATCCGGGCTGAATTTAGTGCTTAACTCTCGGATTGAGAGTATCAATTTTCTTTGCGATGAATTTGTCCGTGAAAGAAAAGTTGCAGAGGACAAAGGCGACAGCGCGCTGTATAAGAATCTTTTTTACAAATACCGTGATAGTGGCAAATCGCTTATTGACGACTGTAAAATTATTGATCGCAAAGGGGTGACGGATTTTGCTATTTCCCGCGAAAAGTTTGCTAAATCGTTTCACCAGTTATCTTGGAAATTAAATAAGACGGGCGATGCTTTGGGCGCTTTGGAAAGTATGAAAGAGGCGTATAACAATTTGTATTCCGACGCTTTAAAAATGGAATGCGAAAAGGATGCCCAAAAGATCATGGAAGATGCTTTAGAGCAATACAGTAATCAGGCTACCAAATTGATTAATCCGATTGGCGGCAAGGCGCCTTTAGACGAGATTTTAAACATCAAACAACAGTATCTTGGGAATGTGCAATCGTTATTTTCAAGCGGCGAAGTTTTTATGGATGATAAGTTGCAAATGCTGCTTCGGGAGCTTGTCGCTAAGGAGCTAAAATTAATTTCGGTCGAAGTCCATGATAAGCATCAGGCGTATGAACATGCACAAAGTATTCTCAAAGAAGCTATGGATTGGGCAGTGGAGGCCAAAGATGACGCTTTAAAACAAGAATTAGAGACGGTTAAAAGAGATTGGATGGATGGCATTGAAAACAAGGTTACAAAGCCTCGTGTTATCGTTGAGGCAAGACGAAAGCCTGTTTTAGCATGGGTTGTCGGTCTGGTTCTTGTAATAGCGTCGATCTTTTCTGTCCGCAGTGCTATTGAGCTTTCATCAAAAACACCTGTTCCGCCCGTGACAGTAACCACTCAAGTTTCTGCGCCGCAAGAAGAGCCAGCGGGTTCTCTTGCTCAAAAGGGTGCGGTTGAGAATGTTCTTTCGGCGTCAAATTCTTCGGCGAATGTTTCATCGGTTGTAATCAAGACTGCACCTGCTGTTATTGCGGTTGTTCCCGCTGTTATTCCGTCACAAGCACAGGCCCAGTCAGCGCGGGAAAACCCTTTGCCTGTTGCTGTTGAAATGCCGGTTTCGACTCAAGATCAAGCTTTGCTTGCGCAGGCGGCAGAAGTGAAAAGTGTTATTGAGGCGAACAAAGAAAAGATCAAGGCCATGGAAACAGAACTGGATATGCGAAGACGCGAAAACGAAGTCCGCCAAGCGTCGATTGATCGTTTGGACAATAAGATTGGCTCAAATCCCGACAGCCCCGAGTATAATTTTTGGGTCAATGAACATAATGACTTGGTCCGCGAACAAAATCAGGCGATTGAAACCGCTAAACAAATGTATGCCGAATATCAGGCTGAATTTAAGCGTCAGCAGGATCTGATCATGTCTTACAATGAGCGCTTTGCGCGGTAAGGCAATTAATTGATAGAGAAGTGCTGGAATTATGGAAGAAAAAAAGTTGCAACATTCGGATTTTGTCGTCGAGATGGCCATAGAATTCTGGCGTTTAAAAAAGCGTCTTGGCAACATCAAGTCTTCTTTAGCTGTCAGCGAAAGTCAGGCGCTGTCTGACCAAATTCAGAGAATGCAGCGTGTTTTTGAAAAGTACCAGATTGAAATTCGTGATCCTAAGGGTGAAATTTATACCGATGGCTGTAGTTTAAAACCGATTTATATTCAGGATGTTGAAGACCTTCCCGCCGGTGTCTGCCGTGTTATTGAAACCGTTAAACCATCCATTCTTTCTTGCGGCGTTGTGATTTTTCAAGGTGAAGTTATTGTCGGCCAAGGCAAAATGCATAAGTCCGATAAGGTTGGCGCATGAGTCGGCGTACTGTCGATTTTGGCATCGATTTGGGGACCACAAATTCTGCAATTGCCCTGATGGACCGCAGTGAAGTTAAGGTATTAAAAAACTTTAAGCAAAGCGAGATTACTCCGTCGGTTGTGCGCATTGACGAAAATGGCGGGATCATCGTCGGACAAAACGCTTATAGTCGTCTCTATATTGATAGCCCCAATACAGCGTCTGCATTTAAACCGCTTATGGGTACACGCCAGACAAAGAATTTTGTCCGTTCTGGCCGTGTTTTAAAGCCTGAAGAATTATCCGCCGAAGTTCTCAAAGATCTTAAAGCGACAGTTCGTTTGCGCATGCCCGACGAGCCGGATTTGACGGCCGCTGTTATTACCGTTCCCTGTTATTTTGAAATGACGCAATCACAGGCGACAAGCAGCGCCGCAAAATTAGCGGGCATTGATTTTGCTCCGCTTTTGCAAGAGCCGATTGCCGCTTCTATTGCCTATGGCTTTATGGAAAAAATGCCAAAAGGTTATTGGATGGTTTATGATTTGGGCGGGGGCACTTTTGATGTGGCGCTGTTATCCGCGCAGGACGGGCATTTGGTTGTCATCGACCATGATGGCGATAATTATTTGGGCGCCGGGGATTTTGATTGGCGCATTGTTGAAGATATAATTTATCCGGTTTTGCGCGAAA
>CAZNNZ010000010.1:6244-8833 GCA_964574575.1 uncultured Planctomycetales bacterium | reverse complement strand
GTACAATGTTCCAGAACTTGCGCGCATTGCTAAGTATGATTTACTTAACGCAGTTCTTAAATATGCGGCGGAGGATGCAAAAATTAATCTTTCGCACAGCGAAAAGACAGAAATTGTCGTCGAAGAGATGGAAAGTCTTAAGGATTCTGACGGCAAGCCCATTGCCCTGCGCATCCCTTTTAATCGAGAGCAGCTAAATCTTGTTATTGAAGAGGACGTCGAAAAAAGTATTCGTTTGTTTCGCAATGTCCTTAAAAATCAAAAACTTTTGGCGGCAGACGTTGGGCATTTGATTCTTGTCGGCGGGCCTACACAGATTCCTTATATTCGTGAACGTTTAAAAAACGAATTTCATATTCCGATCAATTATTCTGTGGATCCGATGACTGTCGTCGCTAAAGGTGCGGCGATTTATGCGGCTTGCCAATTGCGGCCTGTATCTAAAAAACGAGTGGATAATCCATTGGTTACCTTGGAATTAAAATATGAACCGATGACAACAGCCCTGGAAGTTGGTTTGGCGGGAAAAATTTCTGGGCCCCAAGTTGATGTTTTGTCGTCGGAAATTAAAGTCCAGATTAGCAGTCTCGCAGGCGATTGGCAAAGCAGTATGATTGAAACTAAGAATAATGCTTTTTTTGTCAATCTTCTTTTGCGTGCTAATTGCATCAATACTTTCATTGTCACTTTGTTTGATCAAAACGGTAATCACGTGCCGGTTGATTGTGATTCTTTTTCAATTAATCAGGGAATGTCCGTCGGTGCGCCACCTTTGGCCCGTTCGATTGGTGTGGAGCTAAACGACGGGACTTTTGACAGGTTGCTTAATAAAGGTGTTTCTCTGCCTGTTAAAGCAACCTATATATATCATGCGGCCAAGGATATTTATCCCGGACAGGAATCGCAAGCTATTGAGATCCCGGTGCGCGAAGGGGAGAGCGACCGTTTTGATTTAAATAGACATTTGGGTACGCTTGTTATCCGGGGAACAGATGTCGGGCGCAAGATCCCAGTTAACGCCGACGTAGAAGTCACGATTTTTGTAGATCAGTCGCGCAGTGTTTCGGCCGAAGCTTTTATTCCTGTTTTGGATCAAAAATTCTCGATGAAAATTCCAAACATGACCTCTCCACTGCCTAAGGTCGATGATTTTTCTCAAATTATCGAACGGGAAGATAAGCGCTGGAAAGCATTGGAGAAAAAGGCCGGCGTTTTAAAAATTTCTTTAACGGACGTTGGGGTTTTGATTAATAATTGCCTTGTAGAGATCCGGCGGGAAATTGATGCTGTCAGCGCAAAAGACCCGATTGCGATTGAAAAAACAGATCGTCGGATTAAGGAACTTAAAGAACATTTGGATGCCGCCGAAAAAATAATCCTTTGGCCGGCTTTGTTGCAGGATTATCAAAGGCGTTTAAGTGATGCACAGAATGCCGTCGATAATTTTGGTGACAGTCGTGAATATGCAGATCGACTGGCTTTGCTAAAAAAAGATGCGGACAAAGCGGTTGTTTTAAATGATAGCAAGCGTTTAAACAAAGCCCTTGAAGATATTCATGATTTGAAATGGGAAATTTTGTTTCAACAGAAAGATTTTTGGATTGGCGCTTTTGTAGAGCTGCGCCAAAAGGATATCAAGGATTTTGTTGACCAAAAACGGGCTGGGCAGTTGCTTGAGGAGGGGGGACGCGCACTTTTGCGTCAAGATACCGAGTCTGTGCAGAGCATAACCATTGAATTGTGGAAACTTATTTCTAAGGATCAGCAAGAGGATATTATACAGACGGTTAATACGCGTTCGGGTATTAAAAGAAAGAAAAGTTAAAAATTTAAAATATGCTGCGCAATTTTGAAATTTTACCGCAATATACTGTTATCCGCGATACATATACCGTCGATGGCCTTTTAGGCGAAGGAGCTTTTGGAGTTGTCTATAAAGTTCGGCATAAATTTTTGGGTATTCAGGCGTTAAAAGTTTTTTATCCGCAAAAAATTTCTGACAGAATTGCCAATGATTTTTTAAATGAAGCGGTCCTTCTCTCAAAAATTACGCATCCGAATGTCGTGCGCGTGTTTGAAGCCAACTATTTTGATTTTCAGGGGAAAAGTATTCCCTATGTGGCGATGGAATATCTTCCCGGTGGTACGCTGGACGCTTATATTCGCAAGACTAAGCGTCTTGAATTGGCAGTAGCTTTACAAATTCAAATGATGATTTGCCGTGGATTAGCAGTGTTGCATCAGCTTAAGCCCCCGATTATTCACCGGGATGTTAAACCGCAAAATATTATGCTGGATTTAACCGCCGCTCATTTGATTGCAAAAGTTTCGGATTTTGGGCAGGCTAAACATGTCGACCCGTTAACAAAACTCGCAGAGTCTGCAGGAACACTCGCTTATATGGCGCCGGAAGGATTTTGGAATTATAAGTCTCCAGCCAGTGATGTCTATTCCGCTGGAATGATTTTTTATATGATGCTAACGGGTGTAGCGCCATTTAAAATACCGCATGGACAACATTATAAGGACAGTAAGGAAATTGAGCAGGCGATGCGAAAAGCTCGCAGTGTACCGGTGGCTCTTGCGTCG
>CAZNNZ010000010.1:812-6186 GCA_964574575.1 uncultured Planctomycetales bacterium | reverse complement strand
TGATTGATTCGGTTTTGGATCGCATTGTCCTAAAATCTTTAGAAAAAGACGTTGAGAATCGTTATGAGAATGCTGGCCAATTTTTGCAGGCGTTAGAAGATTATGCTTTAAGAGAAGAGGATTCTTTAAAGAAACGCATTGACGAAGTCCTACGATTAGGCCGACAGTATCGCGATTTACCTGACGCTATTATGGCTTTTGAGTCTATTTTAAAAAGTTTGCCGCCGGAGAAACAAAATGTTTTGCGAGAGCGTTACAAAAGTTTTTTAGATAGCTGGAAGAAAGGAATAATAATGTGATTAAAACAATCTGCTTAATTGTCAAGACCGGGCCTTTAAAAGGGCACAAATATTTTGTGAAAGCAGACTGCCCTATTTTGATCGGCCGTGGAGAAGAGGCTAATATTCGCATTGATTATGACAAGTTTTGCTCACGCAGCCATGCGGTTGTTTATTGGGATAAGAATGCTTGTTTTGTCAAAGATTTGAATAGTACCAATGGCACGTATGTTAATAAAGTGAGGATTTTGGGAAATGTGAAATTGGAAAATCAGAATACGTTAAGTTTTGGCGCAACAGATTTAATGGTTTTTATAATGGATCGCCCGCATAATGGAAAGTCCTTGATGGATGTCGTGTAGTTGTAGGTTAGTCGGATTTAATTTGATATGAATAAAACAAGAATTTTGATCTGCGGAACATTGCCCCCGCCTAATTTTGGCCACAGCATGCTTTACAAAGCGCTTTTGGAGTCGCGCTTTGCTTTAGAGTTTGACGTTGTATTTTTTAATATAAAATTTTGGTCTTACGAGCAACATAAAAAAGTTACTCTCGTCAAACTTTTCAAATTTATTGCGTATTATTTTGAGTTTATTTGGTTGATTTTTTCACGGCGGCCGCAGTATGTTTTGTATGCGATGAGTTTCGATAAGATGCCGTTTTTAAAAGATTTTGTTTTTTGTATGACGGCGCGTCTTTTAGGATGCAAAGTTATTTTGCATGATATGGGGCAGTATTTGCGCGAACTTTATGATTCTTCGACTAAGTTCTTCCAAGGATTAATCCGTTTTATGTTAAAGCAGATGACGGCAAGTATCGTTTTAGGGCAGGTGACGCGCAAAGTTTATGAGGGCTTTATGGATATGAATCGAGTTTATGCTGTTGCAGGCGCGGTGGCTGATTCTGTAAATCTTTTGCCTTTGATTAAACGTGAGCCATCCGTCGACAAAGTCCGTGTGCTGTTTTTTTCGTTTTTACAAAAGTCAAAAGGGGTTTGGGTTGCCCTGGAAGCTATGGTGCAAGTGATTGCACAAAATCCTAATGTGCATTTTATTTTTGCCGGGCCGGCAGAGTCAGAGGAATTTATTGTTCAAATGAAGGAATTTATCCGCAAAAATAATCTAGGAGAAAATTTTGAATATGCCGGCTATATCGGCGATGAAGAAAAGCGAACGCAATATTTTAGACAAGCGGACATTTTTATTTTTCCGACTTTGCGGGACGTGTTTGGTTTGGTTCTGTTGCATGCGATGGCGGAAAGTTGTCCGGTTGTCGCTTCCTTAGAGGGCGCAGTCCCTGAGATTGTTAGCGACGGAGAAACAGGTTTTCTTTTTTCAAAAGCTGATTGTTCTGTTTTGGCAGAAAAAATATTGCTCTTGGCTAAAAATAGAGAAATGCGTGTTATCATGGGCAAAAACGGCCGGCTAAAATATGAAGGGATTTATACATTAGAAGCTTATGCGACACGGATGATAGATGTTTTTGAGAAAATTTCGTTTTTACGTTGACTTTAAGGTTAGTTAAAGTTTTTAACAGAAAGTTTTTTTGATGCTTAGGTTTTTTACTATTTTAGGCGTCCGGATTAGCGCGGTCAATTTGAAGACGGCGGCAGATCAGATTGAGCAATGGATTGTAAACAGGACGAAAGCATATGTTTGCCTGGCTCCTGTCTCGACGGTGATGGATTGTCAGAAGGATAAAGAGTATTGCGATATTGTTAATAATGCGGACATGGTGACAGCGGATGGAATGCCGCTTGTTTGGTTTGGGCATTGGCGTGGTGCAAAAACTGTTGGGCGGACATATGGGCCTGATTTGATGAATATATTTTGTGCTTTAAGTGAAGCTAAGGGATATAAACATTTTTTTTATGGGGGGTCAAGTCAAACAAATCGACTGTTGGTTAAGAGTTTAAAAGACCGATTCCCAAAGCTTTTAATCGTCGGGCAATATGCTCCGGCGTTTATGGCCTGTCAACAAAAAGAAAAGTCGCAGGTCATTGATCAGATTAATGCGTCGGGGGCGGATGTCTTGTGGGTGGGTTTAGGTTCGCCCAAACAGGATTTTTGGATGGCACTGCACCGAGGTGAAATTACTGTGCCGGTTATAATCGGAGTCGGTGCGGCTTTTGATTTTCTCTCTGGGACTAAGGCTCAAGCTCCACGTTGGATGCAAAAAAGCGGGTTAGAATGGTTGTTTCGGCTGTGTTGTGAACCGTCGCGTTTGGGACGGCGATATCTTTTTGGTAATATCGGGTTTCTTTATTTACTGATTACGAAAGAACTTTTTAGAAAGTCGGATGTCTTGGTAGACTGCTTATGAAAATTTCAAAACGCATCTATTTGATAAAATTGCTTTATGTCTGTATTGATGTTTTTTTTGTGACCTTGGCTATTTATTTAGCTTGCTGGGCGCGTCGGGAAACTTTGCCGTTTGTGATGAATGCAAGTAATTTTTTTAATGTTCAAAGCTCGATTCATTACATTTTTGTTTTGTGGTTGCTGACTATTATTCTTTTAAATCATACTCATGGTTTGTATCAAACCCGTCGGGAACTTGCGGAGAGTATTGAGATATGGAAAGTTTTTCGTTGTGTGTTTGATTCAGTTATTGTCGCGGTTTTGGCAATTTATTTCTTTAAGATTGAGGCTTTCCCCCGGACAGTCCTTCTTTTGTCAGGATTTTTTATTGTTATTTTTTTGTCGTTTTGGCGTATTTTAAAACGGGTTTTTGTCCTTTTCTTGGTTTCTCGCGGGTACAATAATTTTAATGTTCTTATTATCGGCGCTGGCAAGGTGGGAGCGGCTTTGGCCCAGGAGATTGAAAAGCGAAAAGCTCTGGGGCTTAATATTGTAGGGTATTTGGATGATTTAAAACCATCGTCGGAAAGTTGTCAGGGGTATCCTATCCTTGGCAAGATTGCTGATTTCCCAATCATTGCACAGCAAAAATTTATTGATACAATTTTTATTACTATTCATCATGATAGTCGGATGTTTTTGCAGCTGCTCGAACAAGCGCGCGAAATGCGCCTTGCAGTCCGTGTTGTGCCCGAAGGGTTTGAGTTAACGACGGGTGAATTTGGAAAATATAATATTGGGTTTATTCCGGTTCTTGAATATTTTAATCAGGGGATTGAGTTTCGTCATCCTCAAAAACGAGTTTTTGATTTGATTGTGGCATCTTTGTTGCTGTTTTTGCTTTTGCCTTTGATGGCAGTCATCGCTGTTTTAATTAAACGTGACAGTAAAGGTCCTGTGTTTTATTTGTCTAGTCGCTATGGACGCCTGGGACAGGAATTTTTGATGTATAAGTTTCGCAGTATGGTTAGCAATGCGGATGATTTGCAAAGTCAACTGCAGCATCAAAATCAAGTTGATGGCCCGATTTTTAAAATTCGCAGCGACCCGCGCGTTACCGAGTTTGGAAAATTTTTGCGCAAATTTAGTCTTGATGAAATTCCTCAATTGATCAATGTTCTTAAAGGTCAAATGAGTTTGGTGGGGCCGCGGCCGTTTCCGATTGAGCAGATTCAAAAGGAAGATTTGCGCCAGCTCAAAAGGCTTCAAGTCCGCCCGGGAATTACCGGTCTTTGGCAAATCCGCGGCCGCAGTGATATTTCTTTTAGCCGGTTAATCAAGTGGGACATTTGGTACATTAACAATTGGTCTTTTTGGTTAGACATTAATATTTTGTTGCAAACAATACCTGTCGTTGTTAGAGCCAAGGGCGCTTATTAAGGCTTGTAATATTTCTTTCGATAAGCAGTTGAGCGATAAAGCAGGCTGTGTTATAAAGGGAAACATAAAATAGGAAAAGAGAATATGCCAAAAATTAAAAAAGCACTTATTACTGGGATTACCGGGCAGGATGGTTCGTACTTGGCCGAATTTCTTTTGAAAAAAGGATATGAGGTTTATGGTCTTATCCGACGAGCTAGTACTTTTAATACGGACCGGATTGATCATTTTTATCAGGATCCGCATGAAAAGGATGTGCGTTTAAGTCTTGTTTATGGTGATCTTAATGATGCCAGCTCGCTTAATCGCATTATTAAAACGATCAAGCCCGACGAGATTTACAATTTGGGAGCACAGAGTCATGTCAAGGTCAGTTTTGAAATTCCTGAATATACTTCTGAAATTACTGCGATAGGAACGACTCGTCTTTTGGAAGCGATCCGTGACTCGGGTATTCATACAAAATTTTATCAGGCGTCAAGTTCAGAAATGTTTGGCAAGGTTTTAGAAACTCCTCAAACGGAAAAGACGCCGTTTTATCCGCGCAGTCCTTATGCGGCCGCTAAGGTTTATGCGTATTGGATGACGGTTAATTATCGTGAGGCGTATGATATGTTTGCCTGTAACGGGATTTTGTTTAACCATGAATCTCCTCGTCGTGGTGAAACTTTTGTTACGCGTAAAATCACTATGGCGCTGGCTCGTATTAAGGCAGGTGTGCAAAAAAATCTTTATCTGGGTAATCTGGATGCGAAGCGTGACTGGGGCTTTGCAGGGGATTATGTTGAGGCGATGTGGCTTATGCTCCAAGAGGATAAACCGCAGGATTATGTTATTGCAACGGGTGAGACGCATTCGGTCAAAGAGTTTCTTGATGAGGCATTTAACTGTGTCGGTTTGGATTGGAAAAAATATGTCAAAATTGACAAGCGCTACATGCGGCCGACGGAAGTTGATTTGCTTTTAGGCGATAGCACTAAAGCCCGTAAAAATCTAGGCTGGAAACCGAAGGTCAATTTTAAGCAATTAGTCAAAATGATGGTTGACGCAGACCTAGCTTTGGTTGATCGCCAATTGCATGGCACCAGAGGAAAAAAGTCATGACAAAAATTTCTAATAAGAAATTTTGGCCCAGCCAGAATCTGATCGTTACCGGAGGGTCAGGATTTCTTGGTAAAGCGGTTGTTTCACAGCTTAAGGCCCGTGGCTGTAAAAAGATTTTTGTGCCGCGTAGCAAAGATTATGATTTGCGTAAATCTTCGGCGATTCGTCAGCTCATCAAACAAGTTAAACCCGATATGATTATCCATTTGGCCGCATCCGTCGGAGGGATTGGGGTTAACCGCGAAAATCCGG
>CAZNNZ010000010.1:0-802 GCA_964574575.1 uncultured Planctomycetales bacterium | reverse complement strand
ACAATTTGATTATGGGTGTTGAGCTTATCGAGCAGGCACGGCTTTGGGGTGTCAAAAAATTTGTGGCATTGGGCACAATTTGTGCGTATCCAAAGTTTTCACCGCTACCCTTTAAGGAAGATGACCTTTGGAATGGTTATCCTGAAGAGACCAACGCACCGTATGGTTTGGCCAAAAAAATGTTGCTTGTTCAAGCGCAAGCTTATCGTCAGCAATATGGCTTTAACACAATTTATTTATTACCGGTCAATCTTTATGGGCCGCATGATAATTTTTCCCCGCAATCTTCTCACGTCATTCCCGCTTTGATCAAAAAATGTCTTGATGCCAAAGCGGCTCGTCAGAAGTCCATTACGGTTTGGGGCACAGGCCAAGCGACGCGGGAATTTCTTTATGTTGATGATGCCGCACGCGGGATTGTCATGGCCGCTGAGAAATATAATAAAAGCGACCCTGTCAACTTGGGCGCTGGTTTTGAAATTTCGATCAAAGATCTTGTCAAAATGATTGCTTTTTTAACGGGCTTTAAAGGCGATATTATTTGGGACAAAACCCAGCCGGATGGTCAGCCGCGCCGTTCGCTGGACATAACTCGTGCTTATCAAGAGTTTGGCTTTAAAGCCAAAGAGACTTTTGCCAATGGCCTTAAAAAAACCATTGCGTGGTACATTGCCGAGCAAACAAATAAATAGTCTTATATAAGTCTCACCACTTTTTTTATTTTCTTCTCGATTAATTTTAAAAAAAATTTTGTGAGCCCTTGTTTTTGGGTAAATAAAATGTTATGTTTTGCCATATTCTT